>NZ_BAAGPR010000062.1:0-47538 GCF_054783955.1 Streptomyces mayteni
CGGCGGCCTCGGCGAGGTCGGCGCGCCGCTGCTCACCGCGCTGCGCGCCGCGCTCGCCGCGCGCGCCGCCCCCTTCCACCACCTGCCCGAGGTGGTGCCGGCCGCCCTCGGCGACGCCGCCGGCTGCCTCGGCGCCGGGCTGCTCGCCTGGGACGCCCGGCGCGCCGCCGCCGCGGCGGAGGTGGTGCCGTCATGAGCGCGCCCGCCATCGAGCCCCGCACCGTGCTGGCCAACGCGACCGTGGTGCGCCCGAGCGGCGTGGTCGAGGCCGGCCGGGTCACCGTCGAGGGCGGCCGGATCGCCGCCGGCCTGCGCGACGAGGCCGACTCGGCCCCCGCCCTCGACCTGACCGGGCACTGGGTGCTGCCCGGCTTCGTCGACCTGCACGTGCACGGCGGCGGCGGGGCCTCGTTCTCCGCCGCCACCGTCGACGAGGCGCTGCGGGTGATCGCGACGCACCGGGCGCACGGCACGACCACCATGGTGGCCTCCACCGTCACCGGCGAGTTGGGCGACCTGGCCGCGCAGGCCGGGGTGCTGGCCGACCTCACCGAGCAGGGCGAGCTCGCCGGCGTCCACTTCGAGGGCCCGTTCATCGCCCGCAACCGGTGCGGCGCCCACCAGCCCTCGCTGCTGCGCGACCCCGATCCCTCGGACGTGCGCAAGCTGCTCGACGCCACCCGCGGCACCGCCCGGATGGTGACGCTTGCCCCCGAACTCCCCGGCGGCCTCGACTCGGTGCGGCTGCTGCGGGAGAGCGGGGTGATCGCCGCGATCGGCCACACCGACGCCGACTACGAGACGACCAGGCTGGCCGTCGACGCCGGCGCCACCGTGGCCACCCACCTGTTCAACGCCATGCCGCCGCTCGCCCACCGCTCGCCGGGGCCGGTGGCGGCGCTGCTGGAGGACGAGCGGGTCACGGTGGAGCTGATCGACGACGGCGTCCACCTCCACCCGGCCGCGCTGCGGCTGGCCTTCGGCACCGCGGGCCCCGACCGGGTGGCGCTGATCACCGACGCGATGGGCGCGGCCGGCATGGGCGACGGCACCTATCCGCTCGGCCCGCTGACCGTCGAGGTCACCGAGGGGGTGGCCAGGCTCCAGGACGTCGGCACCATCGCCGGCTCCACGCTGACGCTCGACCGGGCGTTCCGGCGGGCCGTCACGGTGGACGGCATCCCGGTGCCCGACGCGGTGCGGGCGCTGTCCACCACCCCGGCCAGGCTGCTCGGCCTCGACCACCGGATCGGCTCGATCGAGGAGGGCAAGGACGCCGATCTGGTGGTGCTGGACGGCGAGTTCCGGTTGGCCGGCGTGATGCGCCGGGGCGCGTGGGTGGTGCGGCCGTGCCCGTGACACCGTGCGCCGAGCTGCTGTCCTCGGCCTTCGCGACGGGGCGGGCGCTGCCGGCGTTCAACGTGATCACCCTGGAGCACGCGCAGGCGGTGGTGGCGGCGGCCGAGGCGACCGGCGCGCCGGTGGTGTTACAGGTCTCGCAGAACGCGGTGGCGCACCACGGCGGCCGGCTCGCGCCGCTGGCCGCCGCGCTGACCGCGCTGGCGGCCGGCTCGCCGGCCAGGCTGGCCCTGCATCTGGACCATGTGAAGGACCAGGAGCTGCTGCGGGCGGCGCCGGCCGCCGGCTTCGGCTCGGTGATGTTCGACGCCTCGCGGCTGCCGTACGACGAGAACGTGAAGGCGACGGCCGAGGCGGTGCGCTTCGGGCACGCGCACGGGCTGCTCGTCGAGTCGGAGCTCGGCCGGATCGGCGGCAAGGCTGGCGAGCCCGTCGACGCGCACGCGCCCGGGGCGCGGACCGACCCGGCGGAGGCGGCGGCCTACGCCGCGGCGACCGGGGTGGACGCGCTCGCGGTGGCGGTGGGCAGCGCGCACGCGATGACCCGGCGCACGGCGAAGCTCGACCACGGCCTGATCCGGCGGCTGGCCGCCGCCACCGGGGTGCCGCTGGTGCTGCACGGCTCGTCCGGGGTGCCGGACGAGGAGTTACGGCGGGCGGTGGCGGCCGGCATGACCAAGATCAACATCGGCACGGCCCTCAACACGGCCCTGACCGGGGCGATCCGGGCCGAGCTGGCCCGGGCGCCCCTGGCCGTCGACCCCCGCCCCTACCTCGCCGCCGGCCGCGAGGCCGTGCGGGCGGAGGCGGAGCGGTTGATCGGGGTGCTGCGGTGACCGGTACTAGTCGGCGTTCTCGCCGACGGTGAGGGTGTCGACCAGCACGTCGCAGGAGCCGGGGCAGCTGAGCTGGACGGTGTTGGGGCCCGGGGTCAGCTCGACCTGCTTCCACGTCGAGTACCAGGCCTCGCCCAGCTGGGTGGCCCCGTAGTTGAGCATCTCCACCGGGTCCTCGCGGGGGGTGGAGTTGAAGGACATCGCCATCGTCTGCCCGTCGCTGGCGACCGAGTAGCCGATGTTCACCCGGTAGGTGCCGGGCTCGCCGTCGTACTCGAAGCTCCAGGTGATGGTCGAGTTCTGCGCGTTCTGCACGGCGACGTAGCTGCCGTCGGAGGAGCGGGCGCCCTCGAGACCGGAGGCCACGTTGATCCCGGAGAGCTGGAGGTCGCTCAGCTCGGCGGCCGGCAGCCCGCCGTCCGCCTGGTCGTCGGTCGGCTCGTCCGACGGTCCGTCGTCCCCGCTGTCGTCCCCGCCGTTCTCCGAGTCGTCGGCGGGCGCCGTGGTCTGCTCTCCCTCGGCCTGGTTGTCGTCCTCGCCGCCGCTGAACAGGATGGCCGCGCCGACGCCGAGGACGACGGCCAGCACCACCGCGATCGCGCCGATCAGCAGCCCGTTCCGCCGGGGCTCGGGGGCCTGGCGCCGGCCGTGGCCCCCGTGGCCGCCGGGCGGCATGCCCTGCGGGCGGGTCTCGGGCGCCGCGTAGCGCGCGTCGGGCTGGTGCTGCTGCGGGGGGTAGCCGTAGCCGCCCTGCTGTCCCTGCTGACCGCCGAAGGTCCGCTGGCCCACCGGTCTGACCTGGTTGTACGAGGGTTGGCGGGGCCCGGACGGCGCCTGGGGCTGGCCGTCCTCGGGTCGATAGAGATAGGCGAACGGGTCATCGCCCTCGCCGGGCGTTCCGCCGCCGGTGTTCCCCGCACTCATCGACTGCCGCTCCTTAGGTACCGCTGGTGTACGGGCGCGAGCCTACCGCGTTCGAGTGACACGGCGGCCCGGACAGGACCGGGGCTCGCCCTACCCCGCACGGCGCCTCCCCTGGGAGCGGGAGCGCTTCTCGACGTACATCCGCTGGTCGGCGGACTCCAGGATCTCCTCGGTGGTCATCCCACAGGCGGCCCAGCCGATGCCGAAGCTGGCGCCGACCCTGACCTGCCGGTTCTCCCAGCGGATCGGCGGGATGATGCCGTTGCGGAGCCGGACGGCGAGGTCGGAGGCGTCGGCCGGGCCCAGGCCCTCGGCGAGGACCACGAACTCGTCGCCACCGAGCCGGGCGACGGTGTCCTTGTCGCGGACGCCGGCCTCGAGCCGGCGGGCGACCTCGACCAGCACGGCGTCGCCGCACACGTGGCCGAACCGGTCGTTGATGGACTTGAAGCCGTCCAGGTCGCAGAAGAGCACCGCGAGCCCCTTGCCGTCCCCGCCGGGCTCCTCGGGCACCTGCACGTGCTCGTGCAGGTCGTAGGGGCGGCCGGCCGGGGTGCCGAGGCCGCCGAAGGCGTCGGCCGGCGACTCCGCCACCGTGCGGTCGCAGATGCGGCCGCCGAGCCTGGCGCGGAGCTCGGCGCTGTTGGGCAGGCCGGTGAGCGAGTCGTGGCTGGCCCGGTGGGCCAGGGCCAGCTCGTGGCGCTTGCGCTCCTCGATGTCCTCGACGTGGGTGAGCTGAACCTGCGGCCCGGCGGTGGCGTCGGCGACCACCGAGTTGCGGAGCGAGACCCAGACGTAGGAGCCGTCGCGGCGCTGGAGGCGGAGCTCGGCGCGGCCGCCCTCGGCGGCGGTGCGGAGCAGCACGCCGGTGTCCTCGGGGTGGACGAGGTCGGCGAAGCTGTAGCGGCGGAGCATCGCGACGGGGCGGCCGAGCAGCCGGCAGAGCGCGTCGTTGACCCGGATCAGCCGGCCGTGGCCCTCGCCGCCGACCTCCGCTATGGCCATGCCGCTCGGCGCGTACTCGAACGCCTGCCGGAAGCTCTCCTCGCTGGCGCGCAACGCCTGTTGCTCCCGTTCGAGCCTGACCAGGGCGCGCTGCATGTTGCCGCGCAGCCTGGCGTTGCCGATGGCTATCGCGGCCTGGGACGCGTAGAGCTGGAGGGCCTCGCAGCCCCAGGGCCCGGGGCGCTTGCCGTCGCGCGGCCGGTCGACCTCCAGCACGGCGAGCAGTTCGCCGTCCGAGGCGTACATGGGCGCGAAGAGCCGGTCCATGGGGTGCCACTCGTCGGGATAGCGCGGGGCGGGCCCCGTGGTGTGCCACTGCGGCACGTCGTCGTGGTCCAGCACCCAGCCCTCGGTGTAGGGGATGAACCGCAGTTCGCCCCAGCGCTCGCCCATGTTGAGGCGGCGCTCCCAGGAGGCCCGGGATCCCGCGCGGCCGGCCATCGCGGCCTCCGCCGAGTCGTTGCCGGCCACGGCGGCGACCAGCAGGTTGCCGTCGTCCCTGACGAGGTTGACGGCGGCGAGTTCGAAGCCGAGGGCGGCGACCGCGCCGTCGGCGACGGTCTGAAGGGTGTCTGCCATGCTTCGGGCGGTGTTCAGTTGAGCGACTACCTGGTGCAACTCCCGCAGAGAGGCGAGGCGCACATATGGCTCCGTCTCCGTTTCCATCACTCCCCCGGATGCGCGAAATGCACGTGCATATACACAGGCCACTGAATCACAATGAGCTGCCTGCTAGGTACACAGGGTCAGCAATTAGTCGCCTACTGTGATTCATGTCACACTGCGAGAGTGCTCGGTCGCGGGACGTAGGACGTCGCGCGAGGCTACCTGGTTCCCGCGCCCGATGCGGAACCTCGCAGAGTGCCATTAGCGTTTTCGGCGTGTCCCCCTCACCACGCCCGCCGTCGCCCCGTACCGCCCCCTCCGCCGGTCAGTCCGCACCGCTGGTCCCCCATCATGAAGGGGTGAGCGAGGAGGAGTTCCGCGGCGCCATGGCCCGGCTCGCGGCCGGGGTCGTGCTGCTGACGGCGCACGACGAGGAGGACGGGCCGCGCGGCGCGCCGGCCGGCATGACGGCCACCGCGTTCATGTCCGTCTCCCTCGACCCGCCCCTGGTGTTGGCGAGCGTGCGCACCGGCTCACGGATGGACGAGGTGCTGGAGGGGCAGCCGCTCTGGGCGGCCTCGCTGCTGACCGAGGAGCAGCGGCCGGTAGCCGGGCGGTTCGCGATGAAGGGGCGGCTCAGCGACCGGCTGCTCTTCCAGGAGGTGCCGCACGTGCTGGGCGAGACCACCGGGGCCCCGCTGCTGAAGGGGGCGCTGGCAACGGTCGAGTGCCGCACCGAACAGCGGGTCACGGCCGGCGACCACACGCTGCTGATCGGCCGGGTGCTCACCGCGGGGCTTCCCGCGGCCGACGTCGGCGGCCCGCTGCTCTACTACCGGGCCGGCTACCGCCGGCTCGGCTGACCCGGCGGCCGGGCCGAGCGGCGGGCTCAGTCCCAGCCGGGGTTACGGCCTCGGCCCCGCTTCACGTCGGCCCTGGCCTTCTTGTCCCGCAGCCGCCGCTCGACGACGCCGCGCGGCACCCGCCGCGCCCGGCGCTCAGGGGGCGGCGGCGCGGACGCCTCCGCCAGCAGCGCGGCGAGCCGCAGCGCGGCCGCCTCGCGGTTCCGCCACTGCGAGCGGTGCTCGCTGGCCCGCACCACGAGCACCCCGCCGTCCGTCAGCCGCCCGGCCAGCCGCGCCAGCGCCCGCTCCTTCCAGACCGCGGGCAGCGCGTCGGTGGCTGCCAGGTCGAAGAGCAGCTCGACCTGGCTGTCGGTGGTGTTCACGTGCTGGCCGCCGGGACCCGAGGCACGCGAGAAACGCCAGCGCAGCTCCGACTCGGGCAGGCTGACCGCACCTCGTATGCGATAGGGACCGGACATGTCTCCATGGTCCCGCGTCGGGCCGCGTCCCACATACGGGTTTTTTCCGCTCCCGGTGGAACCCGGCGACCCCCTGACACCGTTGGGGTCAGTAAGAGTAACGTCATCGCAAAACGCGATCCGGACGCTCCCTCGGTCCGAACTGAATGGAAATTGGGGATCTCAACATGGGTGTGAGCCTGTCCAAGGGCGGCAACGTCTCGCTGAGCAAGGAGGCTCCTGGCCTGACCGCCGTCACGGTCGGCCTCGGGTGGGACGTCCGCACCACCACCGGTGCCGACTTCGACCTGGACGCGAGCGCCCTTGCGGTCAATGCGAGCGGCAAGATCGTCTCGGACCAGCACTTCATCTTCTACAACAACCTGACCACCCCCGACGGCACCATCCAACACACCGGTGACAACCTCACCGGTCAGGGCGAGGGCGACGACGAGCAGATCAACGTCGCGCTGGCCGGTCTTCCGGCGGAGGTCGACAAGATCGTCTTCCCGGTCTCCATCCACGACGCCGACAACCGCAACCAGAACTTCGGCCAGGTGCGGAACGCGTTCATCCGGGTGCTGAACCAGGCCGGCGGCGCGGAGATCGCCCGCTACGACCTGACCGAGGACGCCTCGACCGAGACCGCCATGATCTTCGGCGAGCTCTACCGCAGCGGCGCCGAGTGGAAGTTCCGCGCGGTCGGCCAGGGCTACGCGTCCGGCCTCTCCGGCATCGCCCAGGACTTCGGCGTCAACGTCTGAGTCCCCCGGCTCGTCGCACGAGCCGCCCCTAAGGCCCTCCGGCTCCCGCCGGGGGGCCTTCGGCCGTCCGGCGAACCGCGCCGCGAGCGCGAACACGCCCACGGTCAGCAGCGCCACGACGAGCGCCGCGGCCAACAGCATCCCCAGGACCAGCTCCCCCAGCGCCCCGGTCTCGAACGTGGCGGCGGCCACGGCGAGCCACGCGGTGGCGCCCACGCCCGCCGTCCCCACGAGGAGCAGCGTCGCGCGAGCCCAGCTGGCCGTCCGCGGTGGTCGGTTCATGTGCGCTCCTCGATCGCGTGCGCGGACATCATCCCCCGCGATCGCCCGCCGGCCCGGGGGCCGGCGGCCACCGGCTCAGAACGCGGCCGTGTCGAGCTCGAAGCCGAGCGGATCTGGCAGGAACAGCTTTTCGCTGAGCGCCACCACCACCTGCCGCGCGTATCGACTCTCGGCCGGCTCGCTGTGGAGCGCCGCCGTCCCCGCTTCGCGGTCAACCAACAGGTAGTGCGGAATCCGAGCCCTGGCGTAAGCGCTCAGCTTCACGCCACGGTCCTTGTCCCCGGTGGACTTCGAGGTGATCTCCGCGATCAGGACCACCGGACCCGGATCGTGGTACTCGTCGAACGTGGCGAAGCTCCCCCTTGGTGCGACGACCAAGTCCGGGATGACCCGACCGCCCGGGTCTACGCCCCATAGCCGCAGCCCGACGCCCGTGAACATCCGAAGCGTCTGGTCCTTGGAACGGATGGTCGTTTCTCGCACGATCTCGGCCAGAATCGACTCGTGGTCACCGTTGGCTGGGGGCGTCACGTGGATTTCCTCATCGATCAGTTCCACGCGCCAGCCTTTCGGAGCCGCCGCGCTGAACGCCTCGAAGGCCGTTTCCGCCGATGCGGCCGTGGCCTCGTCGGCTGCCGTGTACGTCTCGCGCTCGGGCATCGTCATCACCACGGCGACCTCCTTCGTTACGCAGCGACGTTGTCAGAGTAGGCCACCCCATCCCAAGCCACGGCGGGTTCTACCACCCGAAGGTGTGATCAACCGCCCGACGCGCCTCACGCCTCCACCCGGAGGCCCAGTTCGGCGGCGAGGCGGGGGGCCAGGTCGAGGAGTTGGGAGGGGGTGATCACCGCGCCGCTGAGGCGGTCGACGCCGCGGGTGATCTCCAGGCCGGCGGCGCCGCGCAGGTCGACGTCGCGGAGTTCGGCGGCCGTGAGGTCGACGCCCCGCAGCTCGCAGTTCTCGAAGGAGACCCGCTCCAGACGGGCGCCGCCGAGGTCGGGTTCGACGAGGACGCAGCCCTCGAAGGCCACGTCCACCAGCTTGGCCTGCCGCAGGTTCAGGTAGTCGATCTTGCCGCCCCGCACCACGACCCGGGTCAGGGTGGCGCCGCTCAGCTGGACCCCGCCCAGCCGCGGCTCGGTGATCTCCAGGTCGCGCAGCTGCGCGTCCTGGAGCGCGGTGCCCACCCCGTGCGGCGCGTCGAGCAGGCTGTCGAGGAGCCTGGCCCGCCGCAGGTCGGCCTCGGTGAGCACGCAGCGCCGCAGCGCGCAGTCGAGGAAGGTGGCCGACCGCGCCTCCGCGCCGGTCAGGTCGAGGTCGGCGAACTCCAGCGCGTCGTAGTCGCCCTCGGGCCGGATCGGGTCGCCGGCCTCGAAGGGCCGCAGTTCCGGCAGCTCGAACTTCGGCCGGGTGGGGGGCCGCACGGACGGTGCGGACCGCGCCGGCTTCGCTGACTTCGCGGGTTTCGCCATGGTGCCCATACTGACGCGCCCCACTGACAACGCCCCCTCGGGCGAGCCGCTTGACTTCAAGTGCCCCTGAGGTCGGAGGCTGAGGGCGTCCGCCCACCCCCAGCGCCAGGGAGCGCCCCATGCACGCCGTCCGACTCCACGCCTTCGGCCCGGCCGAGAACCTGGTCTACGAGGAGGTCCCCGACCTCACCCCGGGACCTGGCCAGCTCCGGATCGCCGTGGCGGCGGCCGGTGTCCACCTCGTCGACACCGTGCTGCGGCAGGGCCCGGTGCCCGAGGCGCCGCACTTCCCGGTGCCCGAACTGCCCACCGTCCCGGGCCGCGAGGTCGCCGGCGTGGTGGACGCCGTCGGCGAGGGCGCGGACCCCGGCTGGCTCGGCCGCCGGGTCGCCGTCCACCTCGGCATGGTGCCCGGCGGGTACGCCACCCAGGCCGTCACCGCGCAGGACAGGCCGCACGCGCTCCCCGACGACCTGCCCTTCGACCAGGCCGTCGCCCTGCTCGGCACCGGCCGGATGACCATGGGCGTCACCCGGTTCACGGAGATCGAGCCGGGCGACACCGTGCTGGTGCTGGCCGCCGCCGGCGGCATCGGCGCGCTGCTCGTCCAGTACGCCAGGCACCTGGGCGCCACCGTCGTCGGCGCCGCAGGCGGCCCTGGCAAGGTCGCCGTGGTCAGGGACCTCGGCGCCGACCAGGCCGTCGACTACGACGACCCCGACTGGGCGGATCTGGTGCGCGCCGCCCACGGCGACCGGCCGGTCGACCACCTCTTCGAGGGCGTCGGCGGCGTACGCGGCCGCGCGGCGCTCGAACTGGTCGCGCCCGGCGGCGTCCACGTCTGCTACGGCCACGCCTCGACCGGCACGGACGCCGCGGGCCACGTCGCGCCGAGCCCCGAGGAGCAGGCCGCGCGCGGCATCACCTCGGTGACCGCGCTCGGCCCCATCCTCCTGGACCGGATCGGCGGCCCTTCGATGCTGCGCCTGCTGGAGGAGGAGTCGTTCGCCCAGGCCGCCGCCGGCGCCATGGTGCCGCTGGTCCAGCGCTTCCCGCTGGCCGAGGCCGCCCGCGCCCACCGCGCGTTGGAGACCCGGGCGACCACCGGCAAGGTGGTGCTGCTGACCTCGTGAACACGCCTCGCCTCAGGCGAGCGTCACCGCGGCGCCGCCCAGCGCGCCGACGAAGTAGGCCAGCCACACCAGCGCGAGCAGCAGCGCGTTCTGGCGCTCCCGCGCCCCTCCGGTGGCCCGCACGAAAAGCGCGGCAAGCGTGCCGGTGACGACCGTCGTCGTCACCCCCGGCACGCCGGCCCGCACCGCGTAGACGCTCTGCGCGCCCATCGCCGAGGCCAGCAGCGCCGCGCACAGCGCGGACGGCGCCCAGACGAAACCGGCGGCCAGGGCGAGCAGCGCGACCTCGAGCACCAGCACCACCCAGGCCGGCACCAGCCGCCCGAGCCAGGCCGCCGCCACCCCGCCGAGGCAGAAGCCGAGGAGCGAGGCGGCCGGCCCGGCGACGCCGCCGAGGGCGTGGCCGGGCAGCACCGAGGAGGCGAGGCCGATGCCGAGCAGCACGCCGTTGCCGGTCTGGTTGGCGACGAAGACCTCGTCGAGCTCGATGAAGGCGGCGGCGTCGACCGCACCGGCGACGGCGGTGAGCAGGACCATGAGCCGAGCGGGCACTCCCATGCGCCCATTTCACCGCCGGACCGGGCCGCGCACCCGGCGAGCGCGCGTCCGGCGGGGTCAGGCCGCGAGGTCCACGAGATTGCGCAGCAGCGTCCAGGCGCTGGCCACGCCGAGCACCGTCGCCACGCCCCACGGGGGGAAGCGCGGTCGGTACCGGCGGCCGCGGAGCCCGTCGAGCAGCCAGCGGCCCAGCAGCCAGCCGGCGAAGGGCACGCCGAGCAGCAGCAGCGCGGCGTTGTCGTGGAGGGCGCCGACCAGGTCGCCGTGGAGCAGGTCGTACGCCATCCGGGTGCCGCCGCAGGCCGGACAGAGCAGTCCGGTGGCCCAGTTGACCGGGCAGCGGGGCAGGGGCAGTCCGCCGCCCGCGTGCGGGTCGGCGGCCAGTAGGTAGCCCGCGCCGGCCAGCCCGCCGGCCAGGACGGCGAGCGGCGGGACGGCCTCGCGGCGGACGAGCGGCGGCATGGTCGGGCCCGTGGTCGGGGACGGACGTCGGGGGGTCAGGGCTTGAGGATCCGGCCCTCGGCGTCGGTCCAGTCGTTCTTGACGAGCAGCATGATGCCGTCGATGAGCGCCCAGACGCCGATGCCACCGCAGGTCAGCAGCATGGCGACGGCCTGGCCGTAGTGGCCGGTGTACCAGCGGCCGGCGCCGACGCCGCCGAGCAGGAGCTGGAGCACGCCCGCGATGATCTTGGACTTGCTGGAGTACGGGCGGCCCATCGGGTCACGGCCGTAGGGGGCGCCCGGGTCCGGCGGGTAGGCGCCGTAGGGGGTGCCGGGCGGGGCCGGGTAGCCCTGGCCGGGCGGCGGGTACGCGCCGGGCTGCCCGGGCTGACCCGCGGGCGGCTGGCCAGGCTGCCCCGGCTGGCCGGCGTACGGCCCGGCCTGGTACGGCCCCGACTGACCGGGCTGACCGGCGGGCGGCTGACCCGGCTGACCGGGCTGGCCCGGCCCGCCCTGGCCGGGCGGCCCCCAGGAGTACGGCTGCTGGTCGGACATGGTTCCCCCAAGGTGAGCGGCGAACGATTATCAGATGGTCCGCCCCATCATCCATGACATGCCCCCAACGTGTACCAGCCCCCGGCCCGATCCGTGCCCCGGGCGCCGCGACCCGCCCGTCGACCGTCAACCGTCGACCGTCGACCCACGCCCCGCTACACGCGCTCCACCGAGATCAGCACCAGCCGCTCCGGGTGCTGGGACGGCGCCCGCACCCCGATCGAGCCGAGCACCCGCCCCGGCAGCGTCACCCCGCCGTCCGTCCACCAGGCCAGCCGGTCGGAGGCGGGGCCCCGCACCTCGTCCCCAGGCGCCAGCGGCGACACCCGGTACTCGGCCGCCGGGTCGAGCCCGGGCAGCGCGACCCGCCCGGGCGGCGACTGCACGCTCGTCGCCACCTGCGCCAGCGCGTACACCGCCCGGGACCGGTCCGACGCCACGACGCCGCGCACCCAGAGGGCCGGGTCGGGGTGGTCGCCGGTGACCACGGTGCCGCCGTGCAGCAGCGGGCGCAGCTCCTTGTAGCACTCGATCCAGCCGGTCAGCGCCGCCAGGTCGTCCTCGGTGGCCTGGGTCAGGTCCCACTCCATGCCGAAGTGCCCGAAGAGCGCCGTGCCGGCCCGGAAGCCCAGCGTGTGGACGCGCCCCGTGGTGTGCGCCGCGTGCGCGCCCACGTGGCAGCCGAGCAGCTCGGGCGGCAGCAGCAGGCCGGTCCAGCGCTGGATCTGCTGCCGCTCCAGCGCGTCGATGCAGTCGCTGGTCCAGACCCGGTCGGTGCGCTCCAGGATCTCCAGGTCGATCCTGCCGCCGCCCGACGAGCAGGACTCGATCTCCAACCCCGGGTGCCGCGACCGCAGTTCGTCGAGCAGCCGGTAGACGGCGAGCGTCTGGGCCCGCACCCCGGCCTGCCCGGTGGGGCTGTGCCCGGCCTCCACCAGGTCGCGGTTGTGGTCCCACTTCAGGTACGTCAGCGCGTACTCGGAGACGATGGCGTCGAGCCGCTCCAGGAGGTACGCGTACGCCTCCGGGTGGCCGAGGTCGAGCACCTGCTGGTGGCGCGACTCCGGCGGCATCCGGTCGCCGGTGGCCAGGATCCACTCCGGGTGCTCGCGGGCCAGGTCGGAGTTGGGGTTGACCATCTCCGGCTCCACCCAGAGGCCGAACTCCATGCCCAGACCCCGGACGTGGTCGACCAGCGGGTAGAGGCCGTCGGGCCACACCGTCTCGTCCACGTACCAGTCGCCGAGCCCGGCGTGGTCGTCCCGCCGGCCCCTGAACCAGCCGTCGTCCAGCACGAAACGCTCGGTGCCGATGCCGGCGGCGAGGTCGGCGAGCCGGGTGAGCTTGCCGAGGTCGTGGTCGAAGTAGACGGCCTCCCACACGTTGAGGGTGACCGGCCGCGGCGACCGCGGGTGTCCGGGACGTGCCCGCAGGTGGCCGTGGAACCGGCCGGCCAGCTCGTCGAGCCCGGTCCGCCCGTAACTGCCGTACACCCACGGCGAGACGTACGCCTCGCCGGCGCTGAGCACCACCTCGCCGGCCAGCAGCAGCTCGCCGCCGCCGAGCAGCCCGACGCCGTTGATGGTGCGCTCGGCCAGCGAGCGGTGGTTGCCGCTCCAGGCCACGTGCAGGCCCCAGACCTCGCCCGAGCGGAAGCCGAAGTTCGGCTCGCCCGCCACGTGCACCGTGACCGCGTCCGTGCCGGTGCGGCCCCTGCGGTTCTCGCGCAGGTGGGTGCCGATGGTGAACGCGTGCCGCTGCGGGCTGCGTTCGCGCAGGTGGCGGCCGGTCATGTCGAGCAGCTCGGTGGCCCGCTCGGGCACGGGCAGCGTGAGCAGCACCCCGGAGAGCGCGAACGGCGCGGCGTCCGCCTCTGACTGGTTGGTGACGGTGGCGCGCTGCCGGACGAGGCCCGCGTCCGTCAGCTCGATCTCGAGCCGCAGTTCGAGCCCGGCCCCCACGTCCTCGGCGGTCACCTCGACGGCCTGCCCGTGCTGTTCGATCGAGGTGACGGCGAAGGCGGTGGAGAAGTCGGCGCCCGCCCGGTGCCCGGTGAGCCCCGGCGTGCCGAGCCAGCCGGCGGAGTGCTCGGGCAGCACGGCGAGCGGCACCACGACGTCGACGTTGTTGGTGGCTATCTGCGGCCGGCCGGCCCGCACCACGGCCGCCAGCGTCGCGGGCGAGAGCTCGCCCAGGTCCTCGCCCCAGTGCACCACCCGGGGCAGTCCCGAGCCGGTGCAGTCGAGCGCCAGGCTCGTCCCGGCGGATCGGAAGTGGACGAAGGTCCCGTCACGCATCTGTGCTGTCCCCTGTTCGATCCTGTTGAGACGTGCGCGAATTTTGCGTGACCTTTCTACGGTCGCGCCCCGCGCCCGGTCAACACCGGCCGCCCGTGAAAGCCCACTCGCGGAACCCGCCCGCCCGCCCGTAAAAAGGGGCCCTCCCACCTGACGGGGAAGGGCCACACCGATCGCGACAACCCTACCCCCGGCGTCGGCCGCCATCCCCCGAGCCCGACCTCGCGTCCGACCCCGCGCCCGACGGGTCGTCACGGCGCCGGGGCGCCACCACGAGGGCGGCGACCAGGCAGCCGGCGGCCACGCCGAGGGCCAGCGTCAACCCGGCCCGCTCGGTGGCGGCGGCCAGCACGACCCAGCCGAAGGCGGCGGTGCCGAGCGAGCCGCCGAGCTGGCGGGCGAAGGTCAACGTCCCCATGGTCGCGCCGATCAGCTCCACCCTGGCCCGGCCCTGCGCGAGCAGCGTGTACGCCTGCATGGACAGGCCGAGGGCGGCGCCGGTCAGCGCCATGCCGCCGCCGGCCAGCCCGAGGGCGAGGACGCCGCCCTCGCCGCTCAGCGCGGGCAGGGTCGCGAGCCCGGCCATGCCGACGGCCCCCATGACGAGGGCGAGCCGGCCCCAGTCAGGCAGCACCGCGTACCGTCGCGCCAGCACCGAGAAGGTGGCGGTCGCCAGCAACTGGCCGCCGGTCAGCGCCAGCAGGAGCACCCCCGTGGCGCCGGCCCCGACTCCGGTGCCCCGCTGGACGGCGAGCGGGACGAAGGTGAACGCACCGAACAGCGCCGTCCCGGCGAGGCCGGTCGAGACGATGCTCCGCGCCACCCCGGGGTCGGTGAAGAGCGCGGGCGGGATCAACGGCGCGGCGGCCCGGCGCTCGACGACGACGAAGGCCGCCGCACACGCCGTCACGACCGCGAGCACCACGACCGCGCCCAGGCCGCGGGCCAGCGACTCGGACGCGCCGAGCGCCACCACGCCCACGCCGACCGCGGTGACGAGCGCGGTGCCGGCCACGTCGAACCGCGGGCGCGGCCCGCCCCCGACCCGCCCGGGCAGCCCGTCCCAGGCGAGCAGCGCGGCGAGCGCGCAAAGCGGCAGGTTGACGAGGAAGATCCAGCGCCAGCCGGGGCCGGCGGCCAGCAGCCCGCCGAGCGGCGGCCCGGCCAGCGTGGAGACCGCGAGGACGCCGGTGAGATACCCCTGGCGGCGGACCATCTCCTCCCGGCCGAAGAGCTGCGCGAGAGCGCTGATCGCGGTGACCACCAGCCCACCGCCGCCGAGGCCCTGGAGCGCCCGGGCGGCGATCAGCGCGGGCAGCGAGGGGGCCAGCGCGCAGGCCAGGGACCCCAGCGCGAACAGCGCGAGCGCGCCCCGGAACACGGCCTGCCTGCCCAGCAGGTCGCCGAGCCGCCCGTGGACGGGGGTGGAGACGGTGACGGTGAGCAGATAGGCGGCGGTGACGCCGGCCACCGCGCCGCCGGATTCGAGGTCGCCGGTGATGCTCGGCAGCGCCGCGACGACGATCGTGGTGTCGAGTTGGGCCATGAGCATGCCGATGAGCAGCGCGAAGAAGGCGCGCCGCGCCGGCCGAGCGGGGGCCACCCCGGTAGGCGTGTGCATTTCGCACACGTTAGAATGCTTGCGAATCGCACGCAACCCTGGAGAGACATGCCGCCCGAACCACCGACCACCCCGACCACCCCGGCCGCCCCCCACCCCGACGCCTCCCGCGCGGAGCTCGCCGGCGCCGGCCCCGCCCTCTTCCACCTGATCCGCTTCTGGTCGCGCCGCTGGGCGACGGCCTCGGTCGGCGAGCCGTCGGGCGACACACCCCTGATCCAGGACGTCCAGGTGCTCGAGGCGGTCGACGCGGCCGCCCGCCACGGCGAGGTGTCGGTCACCGACGTCGCCCTCCAGCTCGGCCTCGACCGCTCGGGCGCCAGCCGGCTGATCGCGGCCACCGTCGACCACGGGTACCTCACCCGCTCCACCTCGGACCAGGACGCCCGCCGCGTCACCCTCGACGTCACCCCGGCCGGCGCCGACGTCCTCACCGGCGCCCACGCCTTCCAGGAGGAGGTCTTCGCCCGCCTCACCGCCGGCTGGGCCCCGGCGGAGGCCGCCGCCCTCGCCCACGGCCTCCGCCGCCTCGCCGACGAGACCCGGCCGGACTGACCCCCGCCGGCCCGGCCCCCTCGGCGTCCCGACCCGATCCCAGGCCGGGGCGCTTTTGGTGACAATCTGTCGGAAACCGCACGGTTCTGGTGCAAGTAGGATTGGGCGTCAACAAGCCTGGTCATGCGAGGGGTTGACCGTATGAGCGACGTGGTGCGTATCGGTTCCAGGGCGAGCAAGCTCGCGAAGACACAGGTCACGGAGTGGCTTGGGCCCATCGCTGAGCGGTTCCCCGAGATCCAGTTCAAGCGGGAGATCATCCTCGAAGGAGGCGACCAGGACCGGGTGACACCGACTCTCGCCGAGGTCGCCAAACGGCCGGCGGGTCAGCCTTCTCAACCAACCAGGAAGAGGCACTGGTGACAGGGAAGGTCGACGTGATCGTGCATTCTCTGAAGGACCTCCCCACTGCCGTGTGCGAAGGCACGACGCTGCTCACCACCCCCGGCCCCCGAGAAGACGTACGCGACGTGCTGTGCGGGGGCACCCTTGAAAGCCTTCCGAAAGGTGCCCGCGTGGGAACCGGCGCCCCCCGGCGCGTCGCCCAGATCCGCGCGCTGCGCCCGGACCTCGTTGTCGTTCCGATCCGCGGCAATGTGCCCGGCCGTCTGGCCCGCACCACCAAGGGCAGTCTTGACGCCGTCGTGCTTGCGGCAGCCGGGTTGAACCGACTCGGCCTGACGCCCAAGGTTCACCAGGTCCTTGACCCGCTCGTCTTCCCGCCGTCCCCTGCTGGCCGAACTCCACGGAGGTTGCTCCGTCCCCGTGGGGGCCTGGGGGAGGATCGGGCCGGACGGGCGGTTGCATCTCTCCGCCGCCGTCACTGCCCTTGACGGGACTGCTCAGGTCACCGCTGTAGGCGCCGGCCCGGTGGAGGACCCTGAGAAGCTGGGAGCCTGCCTCGCCGCCGATCTCCTTGCGCAAGGCGCTGCCAGCGTCTTGGCAGCGATCAGGAAGCCCTGAGCTCGCGGGCGATCTCCAGGGCTCCGTAGCTGATGATCCGGGTCGCACCGGCTCGCTTCAGGACCGTGTACGCCTCGATCAGCCCCTTCATGTCCCGCTCACCGTCTTCGCGACGGTCGGTCAGCCGCAGGTATTCGCCGGACACGGAGAAGGAAACGAGGGGAACCGACATCTGGTCCTTCAGGCGGACAAGGGTGTCCACGGTGTGAAGCGCGGGCTCCATGAGGATCATGTCCGCTCCCTCATCCACCATCTCGCGTGCGACGAGGACGGCCTGTTCAGGCCGCTTCGGACTGATCTGGAAGGCCCTCGCGCCGGAGCGCGGAACCGCCGACATTGTGGTGCGGTATCCCTCGTACAACGACGACTCGAAGATGAGGTGCGGCATGATCGCCACGTGCTTGTGGCCCGCCATGTCGAGGGCCCGTTCTACGCGAGAATCACCGGTAACACACTGGAGGACGCATCTCATGGCGGACGCGGAGCAGGAGCAGGCGAAGGGCACGGCAGGCTTCCTGCTGGAGATGGGGATGCTGAAGCGAGCCAAGCGGTCCGGGTGGTGGATCGCGGGGGTCAAGGACCCGGAGACGATCGCCGAGCACTCGTTCCGCGTGGCCCTGATCGGCTCCGTGCTCGCCATAATGGAGGGAGCGGACCCGGCGAAGACAGCCCTCCTGGGCCTCTGGCATGACACTCAGGAGACACGCGTCAGCGACATCCCGCACATCGGCCGGCGCTACCTGGACGCCGCATCGAACGAGAAGGTCACCGCGGACCAGGTATCCGCCGGGCACCCAGCCGTGAAGGCCGGGGCGCAGCGGATCGTCGATGAGTACGAGAACGGCGACTCCCTCGAGGTCATCCGCGCGCACGACGCGGACAAGCTGGAGTGCCTGATCCAAGCGGTCGAGTACCGCGAGCAGGGCTACTCGAACGTCCAACCGTGGATCGACAGCAGCCTCTCGAAGCTCAAGACGGTCTCGGCCCAAGCACTCGCGGAGGCCGCGCTGAACATGACCTCAATCGAGTGGCAGCAGACCTACCTGCCCTGATCCCTACAAAGCGCCCCACCTCCGAGAGTTCCGAGGTGGGGCGCTCCCCTTGTGAGCCGCCTGTCGGATTCGAACCGACGACCTTCCGCTTACAAGGCGGGAGCTCTGGCCAACTGAGCTAAGGCGGCATGCCCGCACGGGCCACCCAAGCCTACACGGGACCCTCCGCACGGCATCAGGACGGCAGCACCCGACCACTCCATGACATCAACTGACATAAGCGAGATAAGGGTTATGCGTAACCCGATCGCCATTCGCTCGTTCATACGAGCAGGGCGCTCTGACAGTCGGTTCATCAGCGAAGGGGGCGGCATGGGGCAGCAGACCAAGCGGATCAAGCAAGAACTGGTCGGGATCCCCGCACCCCGGCGGAGTTCGCCGGAGGCGCGCGGGCAGTCGCCCCGGCGGCCGAGGGTGCGTCCGGTCAAGCCGGCCGGGGCTCGGGAGCGTGCGTACCGGTTCCGTTGTTATCCGACGGCCGCGCAGGCCGAGCAGTTGGTGCGGACATTCGGGGCGTGTCGCTGGGTGTACAACGAGGGCCTCGCGTTGCGGGAGGGCGCCTGGCGGCGGTACCGGGTGTCGGTCTCGTACGTGGAGAGCTGTCGGGCGCTGACGGGGTGGCGGCAGGCAGCGGAGACCGGCTGGCTGCGGGACGTGTCCTCGACGGTGTTGCAGCAGTCGTTGCGGCATCTGGACGCGGCGTATCAGCGGTTCTTCCGCCGCCAGGGGAGGTATCCGAGGCGGAAGCGGAAGGGGCGGTCGCGGGATGCGGCGACGTATGTGCGGGCCGGGATGGGTTTCCGTTGGGCGGAGGATGGCGGGCGTCCGGGCACAGGAGCGTTGACCTTGGCGAAGCATGCGGAGCCACTCGCGGTTCGGTGGTCGCGGGGGATGCCAGCGGGTGCGGTGCCGGTGAAGGTCACGGTGTCGCGGGATCGCGCGGGGCGGTTCTTCGTCTCGTTGCTGGTGGTGGAGGTCGTCGAGCCGTTGCCGCCGACGACCGGGGTGGTGGGGATCGATCTCGGCCTGGCCTCGCTGGTCACGTTGGACACCGGCGAGAAGGTCGCCCATCCTCGTCTGTCGCGGCGGTGGTCGGGTCGGTTGGCTCGGTTGCAGCGGCGGTGGCATCGGGGCCAGCCGGGCTCGGCGAACCGGGAGCGGACCCGTCGCCGGATCGCTCGGCTGTGCGCACGGATGGCGGACGTGCGGCTGGATGTGGTGGACAAGGTGACGACTCGCCTGGTGCACGAGAACCAAGTGTTGGTGGTGGAGGAGTTGCCGGTCCAGAACCTGTCGCGTCGCGGGCGGGGGCGCCGCAAGCGAGCGCTGAACCGGTCGATTCGGGATGCGGCGTGGGGCATGTTCCTTGATCGACTGCGGTACAAGGCCGAGTGGTACGGGCGGACGGTCGTGGTCGTGGATCGCTTCTTTCCCTCGACGCGGCGGTGCTCGGCCTGCGGGGTGCGGGGGGCGAGGCAGCCGCTGTCGGTGCGGGAGTGGCGTTGTGGGGCCTGTGGGACCGCCCACGACCGGGACGTGAACGCGAGCCGGAACCTGCGCGCGGAGGGGCTGCGGCTGCTTGGGGCGCGGCGGGAGGGGGCTCCGGCGTTGATCAGGGCCGCCGAGGGGTAGCCGGTTACGGACCGATGGGCCATCGGCCGGAAAGCCTGTGGAGCCCGTGTAAGACCAGCCGGAGGCGCCCCTTGGGGTCCTTCGGGCGCCGGGTGTGCCCGTGCGACTGGCGGTGGGCGGTGAAACAGGAACCTCGACCCGTGAGGGCGAGGAGTGGTCAAAAGTGCGTCGCTCTGCCATCGGCTACGGAGGGTTACAGCGAGCCTTGGGATTGTTGACATCGGTTTCTCTGGTTCCCGGGTACTGACAGAACGCGTTGTTTCGAGTTAGGTTTCGGCTTGCCGCCCATTTTCATATGGGCGTAACACCTTCCTACTCGGATCGTCCGGCACGTTCCTGCCGGTAGAAGGAGACAAGAGGACATGGCTACCGTCACGTATGAGAAGGCCACCCGGATCTACCCGGGCGGCGACAAGCCCGCCGTCGACCAGCTCGACATCGAGATCGAGGACGGCGAGTTCCTCGTTCTGGTCGGCCCCTCCGGTTGTGGCAAGTCCACCTCGCTGCGGATGCTCGCCGGTCTCGAGGACGTGAACGCGGGGTCGATCCACATCGGCGACCGTGACGTCACGCACCTCCCCCCGAAGGACCGGGACATCGCGATGGTGTTCCAGAACTACGCGCTGTACCCGCACATGACCGTCGCGCAGAACATGGGCTTCGCGCTCAAGATCGCCGGCGTCAACAAGGCGGACATCCGCAAGAAGGTCGAGGAGGCCGCCAAGATCCTCGACCTCACCGAGTACCTGGAGCGCAAGCCCAAGGCGCTCTCCGGCGGTCAGCGGCAGCGTGTCGCGATGGGTCGCGCCATCGTGCGTGAGCCCCAGGTGTTCCTCATGGACGAGCCGCTGTCCAACCTGGACGCCAAGCTCCGCGTCCAGACCCGCACCCAGATCGCCGGCCTGCAGCGCCGGCTCGGGGTCACCACCGTCTACGTGACCCACGACCAGGTCGAGGCCATGACCATGGGCGACCGGGTGGCGGTCCTCAAGGACGGTCTGCTCCAGCAGATCGACTCGCCGCGCAACATGTACGACAAGCCCGCCAACCTCTTCGTCGCCGGCTTCATCGGCTCCCCCGCCATGAACCTGGTCGAGGTGCCGATCACCGACGGCGGCGTCCGGTTCGGCAACAGCGTGGTGCCGGTGGAGCGCGCGGCGCTCTCCGAGGCGCAGAGCAAGGGCGACACCCACGTGGTGGTCGGCTGCCGTCCCGAGCACTTCGCCATCGTCAACGGCGAGGGCTCGGCCGAGGGCGCGGCGCTCGTCAAGGCGGACGAGAAGGCCGAGGCGGGCCTCGGGGTCACCGTCAACGTGGTCGAGGAGACCGGCGCCGACGCCTACGTCTACGGCCAGGCCGAGATCGGCGGCGAGACGAAGGACCTGGTGATCCGCGTCGACAGCCGCGACGTGCCGCACAAGGGCGAGAAGATCAACGTGGTGCCGAAGCCGGGCGAGACCCACGTCTTCGCCGCCTCCGGCGAGCGGCTGAGCGACTGACGCTCCCCGCCCCCGTGGTCCGTGAGGGCCGTGTTTCCGCACACGTGGTGGAAACACGGCCCTTTGCGCGTCAACCACGAACGACGACCGATTCGAATTCCGTTGAACCCCGTCACTCGTGAGAGTGGCGAAATGTCACCAAAACACTACTCCTCGCTACGATCTACCACGCCCTCAGCGCGTTTGAACCATCCAGCTTCGTTTCGCGAGGAAGACCACCAGTGAATCAGGCACTCCGCCACATCGGCAGAACTCTCGCCATCGCTCTCCCGGTTGTCCTGGTGCTTTCCGGGACACTCGCCGTCGCGCGGGTCTCCTGGGTCGGTCCGACCGACGACCAGATGAAGACCGCGTCCGCCGAACAGCAGCCGCAGACCCCGGAGGACACGCTCCGCGACCGGCTGTTGCTGACGCTGCGGCAGCAGGACCCGAGTGTCGCGCTCACCGACCTCCAGCAGGCCGTCACCCGCGACCCGTCGCTCGCCCCGCACTGCGCCGAGATCGCGCAGGCGCTCGGCGAGGCCGCGGTCGACAAGTACGGTTCGGCGCGGCGCGCCCAGCAACACTCCCGCCCCGTCTGCGACACCTCGTTCGCCGCGGGCGTCGCGGCGGCCGGCTGAGCGTAACCGCGCGCCGCCACCCCGCGTTCGCCTGCGCCTTCGCCCTCGGCCGAGCCCCGGCCGAGGGCGGCGACTAGGCTGCGCGGCATGAACCACGTCCAGGCTCCAGGCGACACCCCGCTCTGCACCCAGGCCATGATCCTGGCCGGCGGCCGCGGCTCGCGGCTCCGCCCGTACACCGACGACCGGCCCAAGACCATGGTGGAGATCCCGGGCACCGGCACCCCGATCATCGGCCACCAGCTCGCCTGGCTGGCCGACGAGGGCGTCACGGACGTGGTGATCTCCTGCGGGCACATGGCCGAGGTGCTGCAGGACTGGCTGGACGCCACGGACCTGCCGGTCAAGGTCACCACGGTGGTGGAGCCGGAGCCGCTGGGCCGCGGCGGCGGCCTCAAGTACGCGGCGCCCGCGCTGCCGCGCCAGGACGAGCCCTGGATCGCCACCAACAGCGACATCTGGACCCGCTTCTCGCTCCGCGAGATGGCCGCCTTCCACGTGGAGCGCGGCGCCACCGCCACGCTGTCGCTGGCCAGGCCGCGGATGCCGTGGGGCGCCGTGGAGACCAACGAGTTCGGGCAGGTCCTCGACTTCATCGAGTCGCCGCTCTCGCCGTACCTGATCAACGCCGGCGTCTACGTCTTCGGCCCCGAGTTCACCGCGCTGCTGCCGGAGCGCGGCGACCACGAGCGGCTGACCTTCCCCCGCCTCGCCCGTGAACGCCGCCTCGCCGGCTTCGCCCTCCCCCAGGGCGCCTACTGGCGGGCCATCGACACCGCCAAGGACCTCACGGAGGCGGCCCGCGAGCTGGCGCCCTAGACCGCCGGCCGGCCCCTCAGGCGCCCGGCTCCTGCTGCTCCTCGTCCACCACGGCCCGCTCGGTCATGGCGGAGTCGAGGAGGATGCCGGTGGGGTTCCACTCGCTCTCCTCGACCTGCTCGACGCGGGTGCCCAGGTAGTCGGCCGACTCCTCGTCGAAGATCAGCTCCAGCCGGTACCCCAGGTTCTCCGAGAACCGGCTGAGGACGATGCCTTCCCGGCCGATGGCGTCCGTCCCGGGGCCCACGGTCACGCCGGGGATATCGCCGAACGCCCGGAACGTTCCGGCGGCGAGGTCCGACGGCAGCGGCGTCTCCTCGAAGAGCTCGCCGAGGGTCTCGAACGCCCACTGGTCGGCCTGGTCCCCGCTGTCGGCCGAGCCGTTCGTGTCGTAGATCAGCTCCAGCAGCTCGTCCTGGTCGGTGGGCAACGACTGAACGTAGTCCCAGGTCGGCTGGCCAAGGCTGGCGGGGAACGCCTCACTGCCGACCCCGGCCACGTAGTCGTCGAACAATCTGCCCTCCGGCTGGAGCTCCGAGGTGCTGTCCAGTTCCTCCAGCTCCTCCAGCTCCTCCTCGTCGATCTCGTCGCTCTCGTCGCTCTCGTCGCTCTCCGGAGGAGAGTTTTGCAGCCGTTCCTGCTCATCCAGATACACTTCTTCCGGATCCGGCGGAACCATGATCGGCATCCCGTCGGGGGCGTCCGAGTCCCAGTACCAGCCGTCCCCGCCGTCCGGGGAGACCCACTGTTTGTTCTCGTAGGGACCGAAGTCGACGTCGTGGATCACGTTCTGCCCATTGGTCGGCCGGCCCCCGAAGTCGACGGTCACCTGCTGGGCCGTGTAAATGAACTGGTCGGCCGCGATCTCCCATTCCGGCGCCGCCGCGGCCACCTCGGCGAGGCGCTCCAGGGAGGCCGAGTTCGCGGCGGGCTGCGCGGCGCTCCCGCCGTCTCCGGTGCCGAACACCGTGGCGACACCGACGACCAGCGTGGCCGTCGCCAGCGGGGCCGCGATCAACACCAGGCGTCGCCGCCGCGGCGGCTCTTCCCCATCGGAACGCGTCATCTCGCTCATCAGGTGCTCCTCCAACGCAGGCAGGCGGCCGGGTGGGAGGTCGGGCTCGCCGGGCGACGGGAGCAGGCTGGCCAACTCCTCGCGGCTCGGCGGTTCCTGGCGTGTCATCGGGTCGTCTCCTCACTCGACCGAACCGCCCATCGCCGGCGGTCATAGGACGGTTGTCCACTGCGGCCGGCAGGTTCCCCGCCGAGTTCCGCCTCGGTCAGCCGCCGCAACCTGGCCCGCGCCCGGGAAAGGCGAGAACGCACGGTGCCCACCCGGACGCCTAGCGCCCTGGCGGTCTCCTCGTAGCTCAGCCCCGACCAGACGTGCAGCATGAACACCTGCCGCTCGCCGCCGGTCAGCGCGGCGAGCGCCCGCTCGACCGCCGCCAGCCGCGCCGCGTCCGCCACCCGCCCCACCAGTTCGTCGGCGAAGTCGGGCACCACGGCCGGCGCCGGGAGCCTGGCCATGGCGCGCTCGTGCCGGCGCTTCGCCCGCGTCGTGTTGCGCAGCACGTTGACCGCGATCCCCATCAGCCAGGGGCGCGGCGTCTCCCCCTCGTCGCGCAGCCGGGCGCGCAGCCGCCAGGCTTCGAGGAACGTCAGCGAGACGACGTCCTCGGCCAGGCCGGGATCGCCCGTGGCGCGGGCCGCGTAGCCGTAGACGAGACCCGAGTACGCCCGGAACAGCTCCCGGAACGCCTCGGGTTCGCCGGCTCGCACGCGCGCGTGCATCGTATGGTCCACTCCGGGTGTTGTCCGATCAGCGTCACGAGTTCCGGTGACTCCGGTCACACCCTACGGCCGGCCGCGGCGGACAACTCCTAGCCGAGGACCCCTCCGACGTCACCTAACCGAGCAGCCCGCCGATGGGGCCGAGGCTGCTCTGCTCACCCCCGCTCTCCGCGGGCGGATCCTGGGGAGCCGGCTCGCCGCCACCCGAGGTGCCGGCGTCGGGCTCCGGGGCGGCCGGGGCGGTGTCCTCGGGTGGGTAGTACTGCTGCTCCGACGGCGGGGCCGACTGCTGCGGCGCCGGCACCGTCTGCTCGCTCGGCGGGGCCTGCTGCTCGGCGCCGGGACCGGTGCTCTCGGCGCCGGCGGAGGCGCCGTCGGTCGGGTCGTCCGACTCCTTGTCGCCCGGCTCGCCCTCCGCCGACTCCTCGTCACCCGCCGCGCCTGAGCCGTCGGTCGGGCCGGCGGAGGACTCCGCCTCCTCGCCCGACTCGTCCTCGTCGTCCGGCAGCCGCTCGCCAGGCAGGTGGTTGCGCGGCGGCTCGCCAGGCTCCGGCACGGTGGCGAACTGCGCCGACCGCACCGCGCTGCCCAGCATCGAGCCGATCAGCAGCGCCAGGCCGACCAGCAGGGTGGCCAGCATCGTGCCCCGGCGCAGCACCCGGCGCCGGAGCTCGGCGAGCGGCGCGCGCGGGCCCAGCGTGCGCCACGCCTCGGTGGCCAGCCGGAAGTCGAGCGAGTAGACGGGGGCGCCGGCGATGACCAGCGGCGTCCAGGCGGCGAACAGGATGGCGTCCGGGGTGTCGTAGGCCGGCCCGTTCTGCCAGCTCACGGTGAGCAGCAGGGCCAGCGAGAGCAGCGCCCCGAGACCGGCCGCGAACCGCTGCCAGAGGCCGAAGACGGTGAGCACGCCGACGATGATCTGGATGAACGCGACGGTCAGGCCGGCCCCGACCGGGTGCGCCAGCGCCCAGCTGTGCAGCGGCGACGCCACCGTCCACGGTTCGAGCGAGTCGAGCCAGGCGTAGAGCGAGCCGCGCAGGCCACCGTCGAAGTAGACCGGGTCGGTGAGCTTGCCCATGCCCGCGTAGATGGCGACGAAGCCGAGCAGCACCCGCAGCGGCAGCAGCACCACGCCCAGGTTCATCCGGCCGGCCCGGTGCCCCGGCTGGTACGCCTGGCGGCCGTCGCCCGGGCGCCGCTCCGCCGGGCGCCTCAGGTCCTGGGGCGGCAGGTCCGCCACGACCGGCAGCACCTCGGTCGGGGGCGGCGGGGCGACCAGCCCCGGCCGCTCGGGCGGCCGGGGGCCGCGCTGCGCCACGACGGGGGTGATGCGCGGGAGCACCTGGGTCGCCACGTCGACGCCGCGCCCGGCCTCGCGCCCGGCCTCGCGCACCGCCTGCAACAGGCCGCTCGCGCCCGGGTCTCCGGGGGCGCTCCGCCCCGTCCAGACGAGGGGGCGGCGCCGCCCGCCCGCCGCGGCCGGCACCCGGGCCAGCGGGGCGGCGTCGTCGACCGTGATGCTGATCGGCGGCGGGGTGGCGAGCTTCACCCGGAAACTGGCGTGGTTCACGATGACCTGGGCGGGGTCGCACGGCACCTTGACCATGCTCAGCGCCGGCTCGTCCATCGAGAGGCCGCGGGGTGTTCTGGTGTCCACACTCATCTAACTGAGTGACACGGCTTAGGACACTGCCTTGACCCCACCAATCCTGTCCGCGACCCGTCAACTCCCGACAAAACAGGCCCTGTCCTGGCCGCTACCTGCGGTGACGCGCCGCCTCGTAGAGCACGACGCCGGCCGCCACACCCGCGTTCAACGACTCGGCGCCGCCCGGCATCGGGATCCGGACCCGGACGTCGCAGGTCTCGCCGACCAGCCGGGAGAGCCCCTTGCCCTCGCTGCCCACGACGATGACGACCGGCCCTTCGAGGCCGCCGAGCTCCGGGAGCTCAGCCCCGCCGTCGGCCGCGAGGCCGACCACCGTCAACCCGGCCTTCTGGTAGGACTGCAGCGTGCGGGTCAGGTTGGTGGCACGGGCCACCGGGGTGCGGGCCGCGGTGCCGGCCGACGTCTTCCAGGCACCGGCGGTCATGCCGGCCGCCCGGCGCTCGGGCACCACCACGCCGTGGCCGCCGAAGGCGGCGACCGAGCGCACCACGGCACCCAGGTTCCGCGGGTCGGTGACCCCGTCGAGCGCCACGATCAGCGGCGGCTGGCCGGCGTCGTGCGCCGCGTCGAGCAGGTCGTCCGGGTGCGCGTACTCGTAGGGCGGCACCTGGAGCACGATGCCCTGGTGGTGCAGGGCCCCGGTGAGCCGGTCGAGCTCCGCCTTGGACGCCTCGAGCAGGTTGACCCCGCCGCGCTCCATGGCCAGCTTGATCGACTCGGTGACCCGGTCGTCGCTCTCCAGGAACTGCTGCACGTACAGCGTCTTGGCCGGCACGCCGGCGCGCAGCGCCTCGGCCACCGGGTTGCGGCCGATGACCAGCTCGGCCGTCGACCGGCCGCCGCGCCTGGCGGCGGGGCGGGTGGCCTCCCGGCGCGCCTTGGCGTCGGCGGCGCGCTTCTTGGCATGGCCGGTGCGCGCCTCGGCGGGCGGCGTCGGGCCCTTGCCCTTCAGGGCCTTGCGGCGCTGGCCGCCGCTGCCGACCTGCGCGCCCTTCTTGTTGCTGGTGCGTCGGTTGGGGCGTTGGCTGTTGCCTGGCATCTTCTGCTTCTTCTGACTCTCGTGTGGCTGGGGGCCCTGCTGGTCGACCGGAAGGTCAACCGAGCTCCCAGCGCGGTCCGTTGGGGGTGTCCTCGATGACCAGGCCGGCGGCGCCGAGCTCGTCCCTGATGGCGTCGGCCGTGCCGTAGTCCTTGCGTTGCCGCGCGGCCTCCCGCTGCGCCAGCACCAGCCTGACCAGGCTGTCGACGACGCCGGCCAGCTCCTTGCCGCGGCCCTGGGCGCCGCCGTTCCACCGCGGGTCGAACGGGTCGAGGCCCAACACGCCGAGCATCGCCCGCACCTGGCCGACGAGCGCGACGACCGACTCCTTGTCCCCCTCGGACAGCGCGGCGTTGCCCTGCCTGACGGTGGTGTGCACGGCGGCGAGGGCCTGCGGAACGCCGAGGTCCTCGTCCATCGCGGCGGCGAAGTCGTCCGGCACGACGGCCGCCGGAACCACCTCGCCGACGCGCTCGACGGCCCGGTGCAGGAAGCCCTCGATGCGGCCGAACGCGGCGTCCGCCTCGACCAGCGCCGCCTCGCTGTACTCGATGGTGGAGCGGTAGTGCGGGGTGCCGAGGTAGTAGCGCAGCACGACGGGGCGCCAGCGGCGCGTCATCTCGGAGACCAGCACCGAGTTCCCCAGCGACTTGCTCATCTTCTCGCCGGCCAGCGTGACCCAGGCGTTGTGCGCCCAGTAGCGGGCGAACTCGCCGCCGAACGCCCGGGACTGGGCGATCTCGTTCTCGTGGTGCGGGAAGACCAGGTCGATGCCGCCGCCGTGGATGTCGAAGACGGGGCCGAGGTACTTGTACGCCATCGCCGAGCACTCCAGGTGCCAGCCGGGCCGGCCGCGCCCCCAGGGCGTCTCCCAACTCGGCTCGCCAGGCTTGACGGCCTTCCACATGGCGAAGTCGCGCGGGTCGCGCTTGCCGGTCTCGCCCTCGCCCTCCGGCTGGAGCAGGTGGTCGAGGTCCTGGTTGGAGAGCTGGAGATAGCCGGGGAAGCTGCGCACGTCGAAGTAGACGTTGCCGTCGGCCGGATAGGCGTGACCACGGTCGATCAGGACGCGCATCATCTCGATCATCTCCGGCACATGACCGGTGGCGCGCGGCTCGTAGGTCGGCGGCAGGCAGCCCAGCGCGTCGTAGGCGTCGTTGAACGCCCGCTCGTTCGCGTAGCCGATGGCCCACCAGGGGCGGCCGAGCTGCGCGCTCTTGGCGATGATCTTGTCGTCGATGTCCGTGACGTTGCGGATGAACGTGACGTCGTAGCCGCGGTACTCGAACCAGCGGCGCATGATGTCGAAACTCACCCCGGACCGGACGTGACCGATGTGCGGGGGCGCCTGCACGGTGGCACCACACAGGTAGATCGAGACGCGGCCCTGCTGGAGCGGGGTGAAGTCACGGATCAGCCGGGTGCTGGTGTCATACAGGCGAAGGTTCACGCGTCAAGAGTAGTGGGCGGAGGGGCCGAGGAGCTCCCCCGCGCCGCCCCGGAGGCCGCGCGGGGACAGTCGGCTCCGCCTCCGTCAGTCGAGGCCGCGGCCGACGATCTTCCGGGGGCTGACGCGGACGATCACCCGCGGCGCGTCCTGGGCCGAGTTCGGGTTGAACTCGGCGTACGGCTTGCCGGTGTACTTCAGGGACAGCTCGTTGATCAACTCCGGCGCGCCCTCCTCGGACAGGGTCGCGGTGCCGCGGATCTCGGCGTAGGAGTAGGGCTGGTCGGCCGGCTGCACGAGAACCGTGACCCGCGGGTCACGGTCGATGTTCCGCTCCTTGCGCCGGTCGCGCGTCGTCGAGATCAACAGGTCGTCGCCGTCCCGCTTGACCCAGACCGGCGACAGCTGGGAGCTGCCGTCGGGCTGGATGGTGGCGATGGTGACGAAGACCTTCTCGTCGAGCAACGCCTTGAGGGGGTCGGAGAGGGTGACTGACACGGCTGCGTCCTTTCGCTTGCGGTGGCTTTTCTTGGGGGTGGGGTGGGTAGTCCGGCTGTTGAATCTCGCACGACGCGGTGCGGCGGAACAGGGCCCGTCCGGGTGGCACCGGGGTGGTGTCGGCCGGAGGGTTCTCCCCCACCCGCCCGCCCTTTCCGCGCGCTCCGCGCGGGGGCCCTGCGGGCCCTGGGCGCGGCCGGGCCGGTGCCCCGCGCTCCGCGCGGGGTTTCCCCCACCCACCCACCCTTTTTGCGCGCTCCGCGCGAGGGGCCTGGCGGGCCACCGGCCCGAGGCAGCGGCGGCTTCGCCGCCAGGCCGAAGGCCTGCACTTGGACGCCGCTGCCGCGCGAGACACCCGCGGGGGCTCGTGGGGGCACCTCCCAGCGTTAGCTGGGGGGAGTGCGCGGCGGCGCGGCGGCGCCGCCCGACTGGCGCTCCGCGCGTGAAGGAGCCGGGCTCCGACGGGCCCGGGTCCAAGGCGGCTGCGCCCGCCAGGCGCCGGGTACGGGCCGAAGGCCCTCGGGGGCGGCCTGCGGCCGCTGCCGCGCGGGGCCGCCCTCCCCAGGTGCCCCCACCACGGCGCGGCGCCGCGCCGTGGTGTCAGGTCGGGAGGACGAGGGCTGTCGCGAGGGCCGCCAGGCCCTCACCGCGGCCGGTGAGGCCGAGGCCGTCCGTCGTCGTGCCGGAGACGGAGACGGCCGCGCCGACCGCCTCGGAGAGGACCCGTTGGGCCTCGGCCCGCCGCTTGCCGATTTTGGGGCGGACGCCGATGACCTGGATGGCGACGTTGCCGATCGTGAATCCCTCGGCCCGGACGATGCGGGCCGCCTCCGTCAGCAGGGTGACGCCGGACGCTCCGGCCCATTCGGGCCGGTCCGTGCCGAAGTGGGCGCCCAGGTCGCCGACGCCGGCCGCCGAGAACAGCGCGTCGCAGGCCGCGTGGGCGGCGACGTCGCCGTCCGAGTGGCCGGCCAGGCCGAAGCCGGCGTCCGGCCAGTGGAGGCCGGCGCACCAGAGCTCGCGGCCGGCCTCGAACGCGTGCACGTCCGTGCCCACGCCGATCCGGGGCAACGGCGCGGCCGTGGGGTCAGTAGCCATCGTTCTTCCTCCGCCGCGCCAGGACCGCCTCGGCCAGCACCAGGTCGAGGGGGCGGGTGACCTTGAACGCCTCCTCGTGGCCCGGGACCAGCACCACGGGGACGCCCATCCGTTCGACCATGCCGGCGTCGTCCGTGGCGTCGCCCTCCGCGTGCTCGAGGTGGGCGGCGACCAGCGTGGCGCGGTCGAAGCCCTGGGGCGTCTGGACAGCGCGGAGCAGCGCGCGGTCGGGGGTGGCCACCACCGGTTCGGGGCCGCCTGGCGGTTCGCTCGGTGCCGCGATCTGTTTGACCGTGTCGGTGACCGGGAGCGCCGGCACCACCGCCGGCGCGCCGGCGCGCACGGCGGCCGCGACGGCGTCCACCGTGTCGACGGGCACCAACGGGCGGGCGGCGTCGTGGACGAGGACGATCTCGATCTCGTCCGGCAGCGCGTCGAGGCCGAGGCGGACGGACTCCTGGCGGGTGTCGCCGCCCGGGACCACCACCTGGTCGACGCCGGGCGGCGGCGGGTGCTCGTCCAGCAGGGAGCGGACGGCCTCGGCCTCGCCCGGTGGGGCGACGACCACGACCAGGGCCACGGCCCTGGCCCGTGCCATGGCCAGGACCGCGTGCACCAGCATCGGCGTGCCGCCGAGCTGACGCAGTGCCTTGGGGGCCCCAGGGCCCAGTCGGAGGCCGCGCCCGGCGGCCGGAATGACGGCGGCCGCGGGGGCGAGCCCGGGGCGGCTGAGTGTGATGTCGGTCATGGGTGACGAGTGCAGGTTTGTTTGCAGGGCGGGGTTGGGTATGGCCTGAGCGTGCCGGGGCCACACGATCGGACCCTTCCGTGACATGCCGGTCGGCCCAGCTTCACGGGCCCGGCACGCTCTGTCCGACCGTGAGGGAATCCCGTCCCGAAGAGCTCGAACTCGAAGAGAACGAGGCGAACCGGGTTCGGAATCGCCTTCGCGGCGATGGAATCGCACCACTCGGAGTTCCACACATGCCACAGCGCCCGCGCGGCACGGGGAATGCCTTTCGGGCGCTGCGGTACAGGCTGGCAACGCGAGCGGTTCGCGCACGGTGCGGCCGTCTGACGCATGTCTGTTCTGTCTGTCGTCGTGCTGGCGGCTGCCGGTATGTGCCGACGCGGGCTGCGTCAGCGGGATCGGCGCGTCAGGAGGCGAGGACCTCGTCCAGCAGGGACTCGGCCTTGTCTTCGTTGGTCGCCTCGGCGAGGGCGAGCTCGCTGACCAGGATCTGCCGTGCCTTGGCGAGCATGCGCTTCTCGCCGGCCGAGAGGCCCCGCTCACGCTCGCGGCGCCACAGGTCGCGCACGACCTCGGCCACCTTGATGACGTCACCGGAGGCCAGCTTTTCGAGATTGGCCTTGTAACGACGGGACCAGTTGGTCGGCTCCTCGGCATAAGGCGCGCGCAGCACCTCGAAGACCCGATCCAGACCGTCCTGCCCGACCACATCGCGCACACCGACGAGCTCGGCGTTTTCCGCCGGCACACGCACCTCGAGGTCACCCTGGGCAACCTTCAGAACCAAGTAGATCTTGTCCACGCCTTTAATGGGGCGAGTTTCGATGGCCTCGATCGTCGCGGCCCCGTGATGGGGATAGACCACGGTGTCGCCAACCTTGAACGTCATGTGACAGGTACCCCTTCCGTGGCTCTCCATGCTAACACGGGAAGACGCCCCTTTGAATGACGTTTTCGCAGGTCAGACCATATCTCGGGGGTTGACAAGCCCGGCTTCGGCGTGCATCGGGGGGCTCGGGACGGGAGGTATGCGCAGGTGGGGGCCGGGTTTGCCGGCCGGAGAAGTCGGTTCGAGAACACCCGGAAGAGCACAAAGAACTTCCACCAACCAAGGAAAGGTGTCCGATTTGCCCTAGTTGACAGAATGGTCTCGCGCGTCAGTCCAGATGTCGAAGAATTGATCAACCGACGGCCATCTGATCTGCCACGTGCGGTGCGGTCGAAAGCAGCCAATTCACTGCCGTGGGCCGGGTGCGGCCCGCGGAAGAGCGGTCGGTACGCTGAGCCCGATAGATCATCCTGACCGTTCTAGGAGATGCGGCCGCCGTGAGCAGCAGCCTTCGACGCGGCGTGACCGCCGCCTTCTTCACTTTCTCGATCGCCACGCTGACGGCCGCCTGCGGCGCCGGCCAGCACGCCGGAACCAGCCAGATCAAACCCGACAACGCCTACGCCCACGTCGAAGACATCAAGGTGCAGAACGTCAACGTCGTCATGACGGAGGACGGTTCGGGGCCGGCGGGCGTCAGCGCTCGCCTGTTCAACACCGGTTCCGAGGACCAGACGCTGGAGTCGATCACCCTGCCGGGGACCGACGTCCAGGCCGAGCTGGTCCCCGCGGAGGGCGAGAGCAGCGTGGTCGTCCCCCGGCACGGCTCCGTGGCGCTGGGCGGCGAGGGCAACCCGTCGGCGATCATCGCCGACCCGGAGGCGGCGAGCGTCGTGCCCGGCAACGCGCAGCACCTGGTCTTCGTGCTGAGCGACACCGGCGACATCACGCTCTTCGCCCGGGTGGTGTCGCCGACCGACAGCTTCGACTACTACCGCGACGTCGCCCCGACCCCCACCGCCCCGGCCCCCGGCGGTCCTGACGCGCCCGACGTCCCCGACGAGGACGAGGCCGGCGTCGAGGACGAGGCCGGCGTCGAGGACGAGGCCGGCGTCGAAGGTGCCGAGGGCGCCGAAGGCGCGGAGGGTGACGCGGGTGTCGTCGACCCGGAGGGCGAGGAGGCGGGCACCGCCGGGACGGAAGGCACCGGGGACGTCGAGGGCGTCGAGGGCGCCGGCGAGGACGAGGCCACCGGCGGGGTCGAGGGCACGGACGGCGAGTCGGCCACCGCGGAGGGAACGACGGGCGAGTCGACGGATCTCTGATCCGCCGACCGGCCCCACCGACGCACGATCCGCCCGCCGCGCCCCGCGGCGGGCGGTCGCGTTACCGCAGGCGCGTTACCCGGGCAGGCCGCCGGCAATGCCGCACTGGCCGGCGGGACCTGCCCGCCAGGCGGGGCGGACAGGTCCCGCCGGCCAGTGGCGGGTCGATCGGGGCCTGCCGGCCCGGCGGGCGCCGCCTACGGCTCGAACTTGTAGCCGAGGCCGCGGACCGTGACGAGATAGCGCGGAGTGCCGGGGTCGGGCTCGATCTTGGCCCGTAGGCGCTTCACGTGGACGTCGAGGGTCTTGGTGTCCCCCACGTAGTCCGCGCCCCAGACACGGTCGATCAGCTGCATCCGGGTGAGGACGCGGCCGGCGTTGCGCAACAGCATCGCCAGCAGGTCGAACTCCTTCAGCGGCAGATCCACCTTCCGGCCCGAGACGGTGACCACGTGGCGGTCGACGTCCATCCGGACCGGTCCCGCCTCGAGGGCGGCCGGGCTCTCCTCCTCCGACTCCCCCCGGCGACGCAGCACCGCGCGGATGCGCGCCACCAGCTCGCGGGAGGAGAACGGCTTGGTCACATAGTCGTCGGCCCCTATCTCCAGGCCGACGACCTTGTCGATCTCGCTGTCCTTGGCGGTCACCATGATGACCGGGACGTTTGAGCGGCCCCGCAGCTGGCGGCAGACCTCGGTGCCGGGCAGGCCCGGCAGCATGAGGTCGAGCAGCACCAGATCGGCGCCGTTGCGCTCGAACTCGTCCAGCCCCTCGGGGCCCGTGGCCGCTGTGGCGACCTCGAAGCCTTCCTTGCGGAGCATGTACGACAGAGCGTCGCTGAACGACTCCTCGTCCTCGACTACGAGCACTCGAGTCACGGGAGGACCTCCCGGGCGGTTTCGTTGGTGCGGGTGGAGTTGTGCGGCTCCGCTTCACCGTCAGCATCCACGCTGTCGGGGAACTCGGCCGGTTCGTGCAGGGTGCCACCGAATCCCTCGCGTTTACGCCTGAGGGCCCGATGGCGTTCCCGCGCGCTGCCGGGTTCCGGCAGCCGCAGGGTGAACGTGGAGCCCTGACCTTCAGCGCTCCACACCATGACTTCCCCGCCGTGCGAGGCTGCCACGTGCTTGACGATCGCGAGTCCGAGCCCGGTCCCGCCGGTCTGGCGGGACCGGGCCGGATCGACGCGGTAGAACCGCTCGAAGACGCGTTCCCGGTCGTTCTCCGGAATGCCGACGCCCTGGTCGGTGACGGCGATCTCGATCAGGTCGCCACCGGAGCCGGAGACCTGCGAGCCGGCGATGGCGACCCTGGTGTGCGGTGGGCTGTAGTTGACCGCGTTCTCCACCAGGTTGCCGAGGGCGGCGGAGAGCTGGCTGCGGTTGCCCCAGACGACGAGGCCCGCGGTGCCGCCCGAGGCGATGGTGATCTGCTTGCTCCCGGCCTGCTGGCGGCACCGGTCGAGGGCCTCGGTGACGAGTTCCTCGACGGGGACCATCTCGGCGGCCGTGAGTATGTCGTTGTCCTGCACCCGGGAGAGGTCGATCAGCTCCTGGATGAGGTTGGTGAGCCGGGTGGCCTCGTTCTGCATCCGGCCGGCGAAGCGGGTGACCGCCTCCGGGTCCTCGGCCGCGTCGAGCACGGCCTCCGAGAGCAGCGAGAGGGCGCCGGCCGGGGTCTTGAGCTCGTGGCTGACGTTGGCCACGAAGTCGCGGCGGACGGCCTCGATGCGGCGGGACTCGGTCAGGTCCTCGACCAGCAGCAGCACCAGGCGGGCGCCGAGCGGCGCGGCCCGGGCCGAGACCGCCAGGACGTCGGAGCGGCCCAGCTTGCCGCGCTTCGGCAGGTCGAGCTCCAGCTGCCGTATCTCGCCGTCGCGGCGGGTGTCGCGGGCCATCTTCAGCATCGGCTCCACGGCGATCCGGCCGCCGCGCACCAGGCCGAGGGCGTAGGCGGCCGAGCTGGCCTTGACGACGCCGTCGTGCTCGTCCAGGACGACGGCGGAGGACCGGAGCACGGACAGCACGGTGTCCACGCCGGGCGGGAGGACGGCCTCCGTGTGCGGCGTGGTGCGCACTGGCCGAGATCGCTCGCGTTCGCTGAGCCGGAATGCCAGCATGGCGACCACCCCGGTGCAGAGACCGGCTATCGCCGCCACTGCGGCGACCGCCGCGTTCACGTCCATATCCTCAGGTTATGCGGGGCTTGCCCCGTGGACACAGGTGTGACTGAAGATGCTCTTCCCGCCGCCCGCGAGAGTTCACCTTGGCGACAGCGATGATTCACTTGACGGGGCGGAAACGGCCGCTTTGCAGGCACAACTTGTGACGGACACAGCAATGCGGGCGGAGGAAGGACGATCGGTCATGCGTGACGCATACCACGAGGAACTCGACGCGATCAGCGACAACCTGGTCGAAATGGCCAGGTTTGTTGGTTCTGCGATCGGGCGGGCCACGACCGCGATGCTGGATGCCGATCTCAAGCTCGCCGAGAGTGTGATAGAGGGCGACGACAAGGTCGACGAGATGCACCGCGACCTGGAGAACTCGGCGATCGCGCTGCTCGCGCGACAGCAGCCGGTGGCCACGGATCTGCGGATCGTCGTCACCAGCCTGCGGATGAGCGCCGACCTGGAGCGGTGCGGCGACCTGGCACAGCACGTGGCGAAGGTCGCGCGGCTCAGGTTCCCCGACTCGGCGGTGCCGCGGGATCTGGCGGCGACGATACTGGAGATGGGCCAGCTGGCGCAGCGGTTGATGGCCAAGGCGACGGAGGTCCTGATCACGAAGGACGTCGAACTGGCGATGCAGTTGGAACAGGACGACGACGAGATGGACTCGCTCCATCGCACGCTCTTCAGCCACCTGCTCGACGACCGCTGGCACCACGGGATCGAGACGGCGGTGGACGTGACACTGCTCGGCCGCTACTACGAGCGCTTCGCCGACCACGCGGTGTCGATCGCGCGGCGGGTGGTGTTCCTGGTGACGGGCGAGCACGCGGACGAGTTCCTGCCGGACCCGGACACGACGGCCTGAGGTCCCGGGGGTCTGCCCCCGCCCACCCGCCCCTTTTCGGCCATTCCGGACGGCGCACGCCGGAGCGGCGGGGCCGGGGGCTCCGCGCGGGGTTTCCCCCACCCACCCGCCCTTCTCCCACGCTCCGCGCGGGCGGAGCCCGCCGGCACGACGGCCCGCCGTGGGCGGCCCAGGCCACAGGCTCGCTGAGGGGCGCCCCCGGGCGGGGCCACGCGCGAAGCGCGGGCCCCGCGCCGTGGCGGGACGGCCCTTCGGGCGCAGAGCGCCCCGTGGGCCGCTCGCCGGCGCAATGGCGCGCTGCGCGTACCGCCCGGCCGCAGGCGGCGCCTCACGACGCGAAGCGCCCGCCCACGCGCGCGAAGCGCGGGCAGGGCCGGCGAAGCCGGCGCGACGGCACGCCGCAGGCGGCACCGCACGGCCAAGTACCGTAGGCGGCCAGCCACGGGCCCGGCCGCGGGCCGCTCCGGCGAAGCCGGCACGCCGCACCGCCCGGCACAGAGCGCACCCGGCACGGCCCACGCGCGAGGCCCGCGCCTGCCCCGAGGCCGGACAGCTCTGCGGCCGCAGGCCGCACTTCCCGGCGCGGAACGCCCCGGCACGTGACTCGTGGGCACGGCCGCAGGCCGGCACGGCGGAGCGGCGCGGAGCGCGCCGTAGGCGGCCCGGCCACGGGCCGGACCGCCATCCCCCGGCGAAGCCGGCACGCCGCACCGCCCGGCGCGGAGAGCACCCGGCACAGGTCCACGCGCGAAGCGCGGGCCCGGCCGCAGGCCGGATGGACCTCCGGCCCGGCGAGGCCGGCGCGCCGCAGGCCGCCCGGCGGCGGGTCGCCGCGCGGGGTCGTGGGAGGCCGAGGTCTCGGGGGCGGGTAGGGCGGGCATGCCCGTTTCGTGCTGTGATGCGCCCCTGGTGCGCGGGTTGTGGGGGGTGGGGGGCTCGGTTGTCCATGGGGGGAGGACGATCCCGAGGAGGATCCATGGCCTCACCACAGGAAGCGACGCCCCTGCCCACCCCGGTGACCCCGCCGGGGGAGCGTCGGCCGCTGCCGCTGCTCGGTGGCTGCGGCTGCGGTTCGAGCTGCGGCTGCGGCTGCCAGTCCGGCTCCGCCTGTCAGTGCGGGGGCAACTGCGGCTGAACCTTGGGGTCCCGCCCGAGGGGGGCGGGACCCCAAGGCAGCTCCGCCACCAGCTCGAACTCGTCGCCCGCGGCGCTCGGCCCGTGTCGTAGCACACCGCCGTCGAGGGCGGCGCGCTCCTCGAGGCCGGCGAGGCCGGCGCCCGCGCCGGGGATCTCCGTCGCCGGCCGCGCGCCGAGCGCGTTCCGCACGGCGATCATGAGGCCCTGCCCTGGCGCGCCGCTGAGCACGACCTGGACGGGCGCGCCGGCCGCGTGTTTACGCGCGTTGGTCAGGCCCTCCTGCACCACCCGGTACGCCGTGCGCTGCACCGGCCCCCGCAGCGCGGCGGCCGCGCCCGCGTCCAGCTCGCGGGTGAGGACGACCCGCTGGCCGGCCCGCTCCGCGTCCGCGACCAGCCGCCCGATGTCGGCGATGCCCAGCTGCTGGCCGCCCTCCGCGGTGCCGCGCCCGCGCAGCACGGTCAGCACCTCGCGCAGCTCCTCCAGGGCCTGGTGGGCGGTGTCCCTGATGACCCGCACGCTGTCGCCGATCTCCGAGTCGCTGAGCGGCTTGGCGGTGCCGCCCGCCGAGGCGTCCGTGCGGTAGGCGAGCGCGCCCGCGTGCACCGAGAGCAGCGAGATGCGGTGGGCGAGCACATCGTGCATCTCGCGGGCGATGGCCTCCCGCTCGGTGCGCCGCGCGTCGACCAGGCGCCTGGTGTGTTCGGCGCGCTCGCGGCGCGCGTCGGCGCGCAGCCGGATCACCAGCTGGCGGCGGAGCCGCACGCTGGCGCCCCAGGCGAAGAAGAACAGGTAGTAGGCGACGAGGAAGGCCACCGCCACGTAGCCGCCCTCGTGCGGAACGCTGTACTCGAGCAGGTAGGGCACGACGGCCGCGAGGTGCGCCCCGATGACCAGCAGCGCGGTGCGTGGCGGGAGCCGCAGCCCGATGTTGAGGACGATGACGGTCATCGCGCCGAAGGCGGTGGAGGAGAGGAAGGTGACCGGTACGGCGGCGAGGCCGAGGACGAGCGGGTGCTGCCGGCGCCACCAGATGGCCAGGCAGGCCGCGCCGCCGAGCCAGGGGTCGACGGCGAGCATCCAGTCCGGCAGGTAGTCCCGGGTCGGCAGGTCGATCAGCAACAGCGCGAAGACGCCGGTCGACCAGAGGAAGAACAGCCCGTCCATCGCCCAGTCGCGGCCGGTACGGCGGAGGTGCGGCCGGACGCCGTCGGCGAGCAGCTCGCCGGGCAGCAGCACCCGCTGTGCCCAGCCGTCGCGAGACACCGCCGAGTCGGTCATGCCTACGAGGTTACGGGCTCGCCGGCCGCCGACCGGGTGAATAAAGCTGATCAACCGAACGGCGGCCGGGCGGCGGGGCGTGGCCTCCTTCGTGGCCTACTTCTTGCCCTGGTTCCTGACGGCCTCGATCGCCGCCTTCGCCGCCTCCGGGTCCAGGTAGCGGCCGCCGGGGGTGATCGGGTGGAAGTCGGCGTCCAGGTCGTAGAGCAGCGGGATGCCGGTGGGGATGTTGAGGCCGACGATGTCCTCGTCGGAGACCCCGTCCAGGTGCTTCACCAGGGCGCGCAGGCTGTTGCCGTGCGCCGTGACCAGCACGGTGCGGCCGGTGAGCAGGTCGGGGACGATCGCGTCGTACCAGTAGGGCAGCATCCGGACGACGACGTCCTTGAGGCACTCGGTGCGGGGCCGCAGCTCGCTCGGGATGGCCGCGTACCGCGGGTCGTCGCTCTGGGACCACTCGGCGCCGTCGGCGAGCTCCGGCGGCGGGGTGTCGTAGGAGCGGCGCCACTTCATGAACTGCTCCTCGCCGAACTCGGCGAGGGTGGCGGCCTTGTCCTTGCCCTGCAGGGCGCCGTAGTGCCGCTCGTTGAGCCGCCAGGAACGCTGGACCGGGATCCAGGCCCGGTCGGCCGCGTCGAGTGCCAGGTTGGCGGTGCGGATCGCCCGCTTCAGGGTGGAGGTGTGCAGCACGTCCGGGAGCAGGCCGGCGTCCTTCAGCAACTCACCGCCGCGGACCGCCTCCTTCTCACCCTTCTCGTTCAGGTTGACGTCCACCCACCCGGTGAACAGGTTCCTGGCGTTCCACTCGCTCTCGCCGTGGCGGAGCAGGATCAGCTTGTACGGTGCGTCGGCCATGAGGCCGAGAGTAGACGGCACATCCGCGCGTCGGCGGATCGCCCCCGGGAATACCCCCGGTGCAAAGTGGAGGAATGAGGGCATTTCCCCGGGGCCTGCGCGCACGGAGCGTCGTTGGCCAGATGTTCATCCTGCAGGTGGTGATCACGCTCTTTCTGGTCGCCGCCGGGGTGACCGCCCTCATCCTGGACCGCCGCGAGGAGAAGAAGGCCGCGGCCAGCGAGCGCGCCCTGGTGGTGGCCCAGACCTTCGCCGAGTCGCCGGGGATCCTGGAGGCGCTGCACTCGGACGATCCGACGGCGGCGTTGCAGCCCAGCGCCGAGGCGGCGCGGAAGACCACGGGCGTCGACTTCATCGTGGTGATGAACCGGCAGGGCATCCGCTACACGCACCCCAACCCGAAGGAGATCGGGAAGCGCTTCATCGGCACGTTCGAGCCGGCCGCCGACGGCCATGTGGTGCGGGAGGCGGCGGAGGGCACGCTGGGGCTCTCGGAGCGGGCCGTGGTGCCGGTGCGGGACGAGAACGGCGACGTGATCGCCATGGTCGCGGCCGGCCAGACGCAGCGGAAGATCAACCTCCAGGTCACCAGCGAGCTGCCGCTGCTGCTCGGCGCGACGGGGGTGGCGCTGGCCCTGGCCATCGGCGGCGCGGCGCTCGTCAGCCGGCGGCTACAGCGACAGACCAGGGGCCTCGGGCCCCGGGAGATCACCCGGCTGTACGAACTGCACGACGCGGTTCTGCACTCGGCCCGTGAGGGGGTGCTGATCCTCGACGAGGACCGGCGGCTGCTGCTCGCCAACGAGGAGGCCCGGCGGCTGCTCGACCTGCCCGAGGAGGGCGTCGGCCGGGACGTCGGCGAGCTGGGTCTGGACGAGGCCACCGTGGAGCTGCTCAGCGGCGACGAGGACGTCACGGACGAGGTGCACCCGGCTGGCGGCCGGCTGCTGGCCGTCAACCTGCGGCGCACCGCTGGCCACGGCGGCCCACCTGGCACGGTGGTCACGCTGCGGGACACCACGGAGATCCAGGCGCTCTCCGGCCGCGCCGAGACCGCTCAGCGACGGCTCGGCCTGCTCTACGCGGCCAGCGTCCGGATCGGCACCACCCTGGAGATCACCAGGACCGCCGAGGAGCTGGTGGAGGTTGCCGTGCCGGAGTTCGCCGACTACGTGAGCGTCGACCTGGCCGACAACGTGCTGCGCGGCGAGGAGGCGCCGGGGGTCGACATCCAGATCCGGCGGATCGCGGCCGGCGGGATCACCCGGGACCACCCCCTCTACCCGTCGGGGCGCTCGCTCGCGCTGCACCCGGACCGGGCCGAGGTGATCGGGCTGCGCGGCGGCCGGGCCGCGCTGGAGACCGACCTGCGCGGCACCGACTGGTGGCGGGCCGGCGACGAGGAGCACGCCAGGCGGCTGCTCGACCTGGGCATGCACTCGCTGATCTCCACGCCGCTCCAGGCCCGCGGGGTGGTGCTCGGGGTGACGAACTTCTGGCGTTCCCGGGAGGGCGCGCCCTTCGACGAGCAGGACCTGGCGCTGGCCGAGGAGCTGGCCGCGCGCACCGCCGTCTGCGTGGACAACGCGCGGCGCTACACCCGTGAGCACGACATGGCGGCCACGCTGCAGCGCAGCCTGCTGCCGCGCGACCTGCCCGACCAGACCGCGGTGCGGGCCGCCTACCGCTACCGGCCGGCCGAGGCGGTGGGCGGCGACTTCTTCGACGTCATCCCGCTCTCCGGCGCCCGCGTCGCGCTGGTGGTCGGCGACGTCGTGGGGCACGGCCTGCACGCGGCCGCCACCATGGGCCGGCTGCGTACCGCGGTGCACAACTTCGCGGCCCTCGACCTGCCGCCCGACGAGCTGCTCGGCCACCTGGACGAGCTGGCCGACCGGGTGGACCGCGACGAGGCCGGCATGGACGGCGGCACCGGCACCATCACGGGCGCGACCTGCCTCTACGCGATCTACGACCCGGTGGACGGGATGTGCACCATGGCGCGCGCCGGGCACCTGCCGCCGGCGCTGATCCTGCCCGACCGGTCGGTGACCTTCGCCGAGCTGCCGGCGCAGCCGCCGCTCGGCGTGGGCGGCATGCCGTTCGAGACCGCCGAGCTGCGGCTGCCGGCCGGCAGCGGCCTGGTGCTCTACACGGACGGCCTGGTGGAGGCGAGGCACCGGGACATCGACCGCGGGCTCGGGATGCTCGCCGAGGCGCTCCACCGCTCCGCCGAGCGGGACCAGGACCCGGAGACGATGTGCGACGCGGTCCTCGACGACCTGCTGCCGCCGCGCCCGGGGGACGACGTGGCGCTGCTTGTCGCCCGCACCCGGATGCTCAGCTCCGACCAGGTGGCGGTGTGGGAGGTGCCGGCCACGCCGTCGGCGGTGGCGCCGATCAGGGCGGCGGTGAGCGAGCGGCTCGCGGAGTGGGGCCTGAGCGAGATGGCGTTCATCACCGAGCTGATCCTGACCGAGCTGATCACCAACGCCATCCGGCACGCGGCGGGCCCGGTCCGGGTCCGGGTGCTGCGGGACCTGGCGCTGATCTGCGAGGTGTCGGACGCCAGCAGCACCTCGCCGCACCTGCGGAACGCGACGGCCACCGACGAGGGCGGGCGCGGCCTCTTCCTGGTGGCCCAGTACGCGGACCGCTGGGGCACCCGCTACACCCCGGCCGGCAAGATCATCTGGGCCGAGCAGCGGCTGCCGCGGCGGCGCCCCTAGTCGTTTGCTAGTCGTCCGCCGGCCTGGTGAGGTGGGTGAACGCGTCGAGGTTACGGGTGGACTCGCCGCGGGCGGTGCGCCAGGCGTACTCCTTGCGGATCGCGGTGGCGAAGCCGAGTTCGAGCAGCGTGTTGAACGAGCCGTCGGCCTGTTCGAGGACGGTGCCGAGCAGCCGGTCGATCTCCTCGGCGGTGACGGCGGCCAGCGGCAGCCGGCCGGCGAGGTAGACGTCGCCCATCGCGTCCACGGCGTACGCCACCCCGTAGAGCCGGGTGTTGCGCTCCAGCAGCCAGCGGTGCACGGCGGCCGCGTTCTCGTCGGGGCGGCGGATCACGAAGGCGTTGACGGAGAGGCTGTGCCGGCCGACCACCAGCGAGCAGGTGGTGGAGAGCTTGCGGGTGCCGGGCAGCGTGACGACGTAGCGGCCGGGCGCCGGGCTCTCCCACTCGGCGCCACTCTCCCGCAGCGCCGCCTCGAGGGCCAGGCGCGCCGCCTCGGCCCGCTCCCCCGGTTCCGACGCGTCGGTCGGTTCGAACGCTCCAGCCGGTTCAGCCCGTTCAGCCCGTTCAGCCCGTTCAGCCCGTTCAGCCATGGGCCGATCGTAGCCCCGGCCCGACCCGGAACCGGCGGGCCTCGACGGCGCCCCGGTAGACGTCGAGCGTGCCGGCCGCGGTGGCCTCCCAGCCGAAGCGGCGCGCGTGGCCGGCCGCGGCCTCGCCGAGCCGCCCGGCGTGCGCCGGGTCGGCGAAGCGGCGCAGCGCCGTCGCGTAGTGCACCGGGTCGTGGCCCTCGATCAGGTAGCCGGTGACGCCGTCCCGCACCACCACGGGCAGGCCGCCGACCGCCGCCGCCACCACCGGCGTGCCGCACGCCTGCGCCTCGGCGGCGACCAGGCCGAACGACTCGCTGTAGGACGGCATGACCAGCACGTCGGCCGCCCGGTACCAGTCGGCGAGCTCGGACTGGGAGACCGGCGGCCTGAACCGCACCAGCTCGCCGATGCCGAGCCTGGCCGCCAGCTTCTGCATCCGCTCGGGGCGGGCGAGCCCGGTGCCGCTCGGCCCGCCGACCACCGGCACCAGCAGCCGGCGGCGCAGCGCGGGCTGGGCGTCGATCAGCTCGCGGATCGCCTGGAGCAGGATGTCGGGGCCCTTCAGCGGCTGGATCCGGCCGGCGAACAGCGGGATCAGCGCCCCGGCCGGCAGCCCGAGCCTGGCGCGGGCCGCGGCCCGGCCGTCGCCCGGCCGGAAGGTGGCCAGGTTGACCCCGGGGTGGACGACGGCGGTGCGCAGCGGGTCGGCCTCGTAGTGCCCGACCAGTTCGGTGGCCTCGCCCGCGGTGTTGGCGATCAGCCGGTCGGCGGCCCGCACGATCTGCGTCTCGCCGATGACCCGGGCGGCCGGCTCGGGGGTGTCGCCGGTGGCCAGCGCCGCGTTCTTCACCTTCGCCATGGTGTGCATCGTGTGCACGAACGGCACGCCCCAGCGCTCGGCGGCCAGCCAGCCGACGTGCCCCGACAGCCAGTAGTGCGAGTGCGCCAGGTCGAAGTAGCCGGGCGGCTGGCCGGCCCAGATCTGCATCACGCCGTGGGTGAAGGCGCACAGCTGCGCCGGCAGCTCCTCCTTGCTGAGGCCCTCGTAGGGGCCGGCCTCCACGTGCCGCACCAGGACGCCGGGCGCCAGCTCGACGGTGGGCGGCAGGCCGCCCGCGGTGGCCCGGGTGAAGACCTCCACCTCGGTGCCGAGCGCGGCCAGCTGCCGCGACAGTTCGACGATGTAGACGTTCATCCCGCCGGCGTCACCGGTGCCCGGCTGGTCGAGCGGTGAGGTGTGCACACTGAACATCGCGACCCGGCGGACGTGCGGCACAGCGGCTCCTGGATGTGTCGACGAACTCGTGGGGGATCCAACCGGAGGGTGCAACCCTGTCCCGGAAGCACCTGTTCCCATTGTGCGGAACCGTTACGCTCATCCGCATGCGGCAGGGGCCAGAGGGAAATGTCACACGGGGCACCACGCACCCCAATCGGCTGCGCCGCATGGACCGTTGGATCGCCGCCGAGCTCGGCCCCGCGCTCCGCGGGGCGGCCGCGCCGCCGCTGGCCGTGGACCTCGGCTACGGGGCGGCGCCCTGGACGGCCGTCGAGCTGCTCGGCCGGCTGCGGCGGGTGCGGGCCGACGTCCGGCTGTTCGGCGTCGAGATAGACCAGGAGCGGGTGGCCGCGGCACGGCCGTACGAGGGGCCGGGGCTCGGCTTCGTACGCGGCGGCTTCGAGCTTCCGCTGCCCGGTCCCGGCGGCGGGCGGCCGCTGCTGGTGCGGGCGGCCAACGTGCTGCGGCAGTACCCGGAGGACGGGGTGCCGGCCGCCTGGGCCAGGCTCCGGGGCCGGCTGGCGCCCGGCGGGCTGCTGGTCGAGGGCACCTGCGACGAGATCGGCCGCCGCCACGCGTGGGTGGCGCTGGACGCCGCGGGCCCGGTGTCGCTGACCCTCGCCGCCAGGCTCGCCTCCCTCGGCGCCCCTTCCGACCTGGCGGAGCGGCTGCCCAAGGCGCTGATCCACCGCAACGTGCCTGGCGAGCCGGTCCACGCCCTGCTCGGCGACCTCGACCTGGCCTGGGCCTCGGCGGCCCCCTACGCCCCGTTCGGCCCCCGGCAGCGCTGGCTGCGCGCCGTGGCGCTGCTGGCCACGGACTGGCCGGTGGCCGGCCGGCGCGCCAGGTGGCGGCTCGGCGAGCTCACGGTGCCCTGGTCGGCGGTGGCCCCGCGCGGCGGCCCGCTCGCCGGCGACCCGCTCGCTGGCGGGCCGGTGGCTAGGACGTCGGCACGCGCGGCAGGGCCTCGTCGAGCAGGAGCCGGTCGGGCTCGTGGCTGAGGCGAGTGCGGGCCTCGGCCGGGGGGAGCCAGAGCACGCGGTCCACCTCGTCGCTCGGTTCGAAGCGTCCTTCGACCGCCTCCGCCACCCAGTACCTGACCTCCTTCGGCCGGCCCTTCGCCAGGTAGCGGGCCGTGCTCAGCGCGGCGCCGAGCACGCAGCCCATGCCCGTCTCCTCGCGCACCTCGCGCAGCGCGGCGGCCTCGGCCGGCTCGCCGGGGTGCAGCTTGCCCTTGGGGTGCGACCAGTCGTCGTAGCGCGGCCGGTGCACCAGGACCAGCTCGACGCCGTGGCCCCCGGCCCGCCGCCGCCACACCACGCAGCCGGCCGCCCGCACCGGTTCCGGCTGGTCAGCCGCCGCTGGCACGGCGCTTCCTCCGGCCCTCGATCAGCGACTCCTGCACGCTCCGCAGCGGCCGGCCCTCCTCGTCGAACGCGTGCCGCGTCCAGCCGCCGTCCGCGTCCAGGTGCCAGGACTCGGACTCGTCCGACATGCCGGTGGCCAGCAGCCGGGTGAGCGCCGAGCGGTGGCCGGGGTCGGTGACCCGCACCAGCGTCTCGATCCGCCGGTCCAGGTTGCGGTGCATCAGGTCGGCGCTGCCCAGCCACACCTCGTTCTCCCCGCCGCCCGCGAAGGCGTAGAGCCGGGAGTGTTCGAGGAAGCGGCCGAGCACGCTGCGCACCCTGATGTTCTCCGAGAGCCCCGGCACCCCGGGGCGCAGCGAGCAGATGCCGCGCACCCAGACGTCCACCGGGACGCCCGCCTGCGAGGCGCGGTAGAGGGCGTCGATGACGGCCTCGTCGACGATCGAGTTGACCTTGAACCGCACCCACGCGGGGCGGCCGGCCCTGTGGTGCTCGATCTCCCGGAGGATCCGGGAGACCAGGCCGTCGCGCAGCGAGCGCGGGGCGACGAGCAGCCGACGGTAGTTGTCCCGCCGCGAGTAGCCGGAGAGCCGGTTGAACAGGTCGGACAGGTCGGCGCCGACCTGGGCGTCGGCCGTGAGCAGGCCGAGGTCCTCGTAGAGCCTGGCCGTCTTGGGGTGGTAGTTGCCGGTGCCGACGTGCGAGTAGCGACGCAGCTCGTCGCCCTCCTGCCGGACCACGAGCGACAGCTTGCAGTGCGTCTTCAACCCCAGCAGGCCGTAGACGACATGGCAGCCGGCCTGCTCCAGCTTCCGCGCCCACCTGATGTTGGCGTGCTCGTCGAACCTGGCCTTGAGCTCCACCAGCACCAGCACCTGCTTGCCGGACTCGGCCGCGTCGATCAGCGCGTCCACGATCGGCGAGTCGCCCGAGGTGCGGTACAGCGTCTGCTTGATCGCCAGCACGTCGGGGTCGGCGGCGGCCTGTTCGAGGAACGCCTGGACGGAGGTGGAGAACGAGTCGTACGGGTGGTGCAGCAGCACGTCGCGCTGGCGCAGCGCCGCGAACACGTCGGCCGCTGAAGCGGACTCCACCTCGGCCAGGTCGCGGTGGGTGCCGGCGACGAACTTGGGGTACTTCAGGTCGGGCCGGTCGAGCGAGGAGATCGAGCCGAGACCGGTGAGGTCCAGCGGCCCCGGCACCGAGAAGACCTCCTCGCGGCTGATCTTCAGCTCGCGGATCAGCAGGTCGAGCACCTGCGAGTCGATGGACTCCTCGACCTCGAGCCGCACCGGCGGGCCGAAGCGGCGCCGCAGCAGCTCCTTCTCCAACGCCTGGAGCAGGTTCTCGGCGTCGTCCTCCTCGACCTCCAGGTCCTCGTTGCGGGTCACCCGGAACACGTGGTGCGCCAGCACCTCCATGCCGCGGAACAACTCCTCGAGGTGCGCGGCGATCACGTCCTCGACCGGGACGAACCGCTGCGGCGACGCCTCGAGGAACCGGTCGAGCAGCGGTGGCACCTTCACCCGGGCGAAGTGCTCGTGCCCGCTGGCCGGGTTCCGGACGACGACGGCCAGGTTGAGGGAGAGGCCCGATATGTAGGGGAAGGGGTGCACCGGGTCGACGGCCAGCGGCGTCAGGACGGGGAAGATCTTCTTCCGGAAGAGCGAGAAGAGCCGGGTCTGCTCCTCCTCGGTGAGGTCGGGCCACCGCAGCAGGTGGATCCCCTCGGTGGCGAGCTGCGGGGCGACGCTCTGCTGGTAGCAGGCGGCGTGCCGGCTCATCTGCTCGCGGGCGCTGGCCCAGATCGAGTCCAGCACGTCGCGCGGGGCCTGCCCGGTGAGCGACCTGGTCGCCACGCCGGTCGCGATCCGGCGCTTCAGGCCCGCGACGCGGACCATGAAGAACTCGTCCAGGTTGCTGGCGAAGATGGAGAGGAAGTTGGCCCGCTCGAGCAGCGGCGTGCCGGGGTCCTCGGCGAGGTCGAGCACCCGGTCGTTGAACGCGAGCCAGCTGCGCTCACGGTCGAGGAACCGGTCCGCCGGGAGCGGGGCCACGTCGCCCTCCTCGGCCGACTCCACGGTCGGCGCCGGCGCGGCGGGCTGCGGGACGAGGGCGCGGGTTTCCTGACTCATGCGTCCATTCTCGCGCCAGGTGTGCGAACGGGGCACGTCAGCGCGGTAAACAGGGGGACGCCGTCGCGCCCGCGCGGGCTCGTGACGGCCGCGGGTTTCCCCGGCGCCCGGCGCTCCGCGCGGGTTTTCCCCCAGGGAGGTGCCCCCACAAGCCCTTTCTCCGCTGCGCGGTGGCTCGGCTCGCGCCGCGAGGCTCGGCCTCCGGCCGAGGCCGGTCGGCGGCTACGCCGCCGGGCGCCCGGCGCTCCGCGCGGGGTTTCCCCCACCCACCCGCCCTTTCCGCTGCGCGGCTCCTACCCGGCCGGCGGCCGGCTGCGCGACCTGCGCGGCTCACGCCTGCGGCGCGGTGCACCCCGCCCCGGGCTGGCGCG
>NZ_BAAGPR010000063.1:0-46324 GCF_054783955.1 Streptomyces mayteni
AGGGGGGGGGGGGGGGGGGGGGAAAAACCAACCCCCCGCGGCGGACCAGCCGCCCAAGCCCCAGGGGACCCCGCGCGAAGCGCCGGAAAAGGGCGGGTGGGTGGGCAAAACCACCGCCCACGGCGGCGCCCGCGCGGGACGCGCCGGCCCGCAGGGCCGCACCGCGCGAAGCGCCGGAAAAGGGCGGGTGGGTGGGGGGAAAACCCCTGTCAAACCGCCGGAGGCAGCCCGTGGAAGAGCACCATCCCCACACTCGTCGCGAGGTTGTAGCTGGACACCCCAGCCCGCATCGGCAACGAGACCAGGACCTCGGCCCGCTCCCGAACCTCGGCCGACAGGCCGACCCGCTCCGAGCCGAAGGCGAGCATCGCGTCGTCGGGGATCCGCAGCCGGCGGATGTCCACGCCCGCCGGGTCGAGCCCGTACAGCGGCCGGTCGGCCGGCAGCGACGCGACCGCGTCGCGGCGGGCGACCGCCGTCGCGTAGTGCAGGCCGGCGGCCGCGCGCAGCACGTTCGGGTGCCAGGGGTCGACGGTGCCGACGGTGAGCACGCCGCCGGCGCCCATTCCGGCGGCCAGCCGGATGACGGCGCCGACGTTGCCGTGGTGCCGCGGCTGGTCGAGCACCACCACCGGCGCGCCCGGCACGGGCGCCCGTGGGGCTGGGGTGGCGAGCGCCGCGACGCCCGTGGGGTGCGGCCGCGGCACCAGCGCCGCGAGGCCCGCCGCGCCGACCTCGACCAGCAGGGCGTCGAGCGTCTCGACCAGGTCGGGCGCCAGTTCCTCGGCCAGCGCGAGCGCCGCGGCGCGGTCCGCGGCGGCCGCGGACCGCACGTCGGCCCCGAACCGCAGGGCGTGCTTCAGCGCGTGGAAGCCGTCGAGCAGCACCGTCTCGTCGGCGAGCCGGCGCCACCGCCCCGCGGTCTCGTCGCTCATGGTTTCCTGGCCCACTCCGGCTGCTGCCGCTGCTCCCGGTCCGCCGCCACGTCGGTCACGTCCGCCACCACCGCGTCGACCACGACAGGATCAGCCTCCCCGTCCGCGCCCCCGTCCCGTCGCCTGAAGAACCGTCGGGTCAGCCCCCTCGCCCGCCCCTCGGTCCACAGCAGGAAGGCCGTCGGCAGGAAGACGCTGTCCATGGCGATCATCGCCAGCGAGAAGAACGGCAGCCCCATCAGCACCGCGATGCCGGCGTGCTCGATCATCATGATCACCAGCAGCACGTTCTTGGCCCGCCGGTTCAGCAGCGCGAACACGAAGGCGACCTGCACGAACACCGTGCCGTAGGTCATCGCGAGGACCAGCATCCCGCTGCCGGAGAGCCGGTCGGTGATCTCGGGCCAGGGGCTGAAGTAGTCGAGGTGCATCGGGTAGTAGGCGGCCGTGCCGTCCTGCCAGCGCGAGCCCTGGATCTTGTACCAGCCGGCCGTGCCGTAGATGACGCAGACCTCGACCATGATCACCATCAGGGCCGCGTTGTGCACCAGGTTGCCGATGACGTCGGAGACGATCCGCGGCTCGCCTGGGGCGTGGCGCCGCACCAGCCACCAGAAGCCGTGCACCATCCACATGCCGGCGAAGAACATGGACCAGACCGGGCTCTCCAGCTGGCCGCCGAGCACCACGCCGACCAGCGTGAGGCCCAGCACCACCCACAGCACGATGCCCACCGGGTCCGCCGGGTGCTCGCGCCCGCTCGCGCGCCGGCGCGCGTCCAGCGACCACACCTGGCCGCACCGCACCAGCACCAGGTACATGGCCATCAGGTGGATGACGTTGTCGCCGCCGTCGCCCATGAAGATGCTGCGGTTCTGGATCGAGAGGACGCCGATCATGAACAGCAGCGACATCGTCCGGGTTCGCCAGCCGAGCAGCAGGCCGACGCAGGCCAGCAGCGCCAGGTGGTAGACGAACTCGAACCAGAGCGTCGAGTCGGACCACAGCAGCACGGTGAACGCGTTGTTGTCCGCGACGAAGCGGGTGGCCAGGTCGAAGCCCCAGGGGCTGTCGGGCCCGTAGAGCTCGTGCCGGTTCGGCCACTCGCGCAGCAGGAAGAGCAGCATCGTGGCGGCGAAGCCGATCCGCACGATCGCCGTCTGGTACGGGCCGAGGGCGCGGGTGGTGATGTTGCGGATGCCGCGGGCCAGCCAGGCGTCGAAGCGGTTGCCGAGGCTCTGCCGGGGCCGCTCCTTCGGCTCCCTCGGCCCGGACGCCGCCGCCCCCCGCTGCGCCGGAACCGCCGGAACCACCGGAACCGCCGCATCGGCCGGACCGGCCTGACCAGCCGGAGTCATCGGATCTGTCACGTCACTCGCCCCCGCCCGGCAGGTCGTCCCGCGTCACGTCCCACCACGCCAGCTCCTCGAAGGTGGTGGCGGTGTCGAATTCCTCGGGGCGCCAGCTCGGCGCCGGCACCCGGGTCAGCGACTCCCGCAGCTGGAGGCGGGAGACCTCCGCCACGTCCACGCCGCTCTCGTCCAGCCGGAGCAGCGCGATCCGCCGGATGTACGACTCGGAGAGCTCGCCGCGCAGGCCGATCGGCTCGCCGTCCTCGTTGTGCGCGCCGCCGTAGAAGTCCCAGGCGCGGCGCAGTAGGTTCTGGTCCGCGTGGCTGGGGGCGAGGTTGTGGTCGATGGCGTCGATGTCCATCCCGGTGAGATCGACCCAGTCGGTGACCTGGCCGTCTATCTCGACGCGCGCGTGCACGGCGACGTCGCGTTGCAGCGGGTTGGGCGCGAACAGCTTCCAGTTCTGCTCGAACTCCGGAAGCATGTAGTCGCGGAACCGCTCGCGGTTCTCCTCGCTCACCGTGTTCGACGGGGCGACGAAGAAGAAGACCATGGCCAGGTGCCAGGCGGCGAAGGTGGCGAGGCCCGCCAGCGAGAGGGCGATGATCCCCCGGGACCAGAGCGAAAGACCACTCAGCTCGATGGTCTCGGTGGGCGGGTCGCCCCTGGTGTCGTCCGTCGACCGCATGCTCGCCCCGTTCCCCCAGACTGCACTGCTTGACCGCAGCACCGTACCCGTCCCCCGGCGGCCTTGGCACACCCACCCGCGCCTCGGGGCAGGATGGTGACCAACCGCGTAGGGCCCCGAGCACGAACGGGTGGAGAGCATGAGTGGCAGGCCGCTGCTGAACCGCAGGCTGGACGGACTGGGGACGACGATCTTCGCCGAGATGTCGGCGCTCGCGACCGCCACCGGCGCGATCAACCTGGGCCAGGGTTTTCCGGACACCGACGGCCCCGAGTCCGTCCGGGAGGCCGCCGTGCGCGCGCTCCGGGACGGCCGCGGCAACCAGTACCCGCCGGGCCCCGGCGTCCCGGAGCTGCGCGCCGCCATCGCCGACCACCAGCGCCGCTTCTACGGCCCGGGCGCGGACCTCGACCCCGACACGGACGTCCTCGTCACCGCGGGCGCGACCGAGGCCATCGCCGCCAGCATGCTGGCGTTCCTCGAACCGGGCGACGAGGTGATCGCCTTCGAGCCGTTCTACGACTCCTACGCCGCCTGCGTCGCGATGGCCGGCGCCCGGCGGGTGCCGCTCACGCTCCGCGCCCCGTCGTTCCGGCCGGATCTCGACCGGCTCCGCGACCTGGTCACCCCCCGCACCCGCCTGCTGCTGCTCAACTCCCCGCACAACCCGACCGGCATGGTGCTCACCGCCGAGGAGCGGACCGCCATCGCCGCGCTCGCCGTCGAGCACGACCTGCTGGTGGTCACCGACGAGGTCTACGAGCACGTCGTCTTCGACGGCGACCACGTCCCGCTGGCGACGCTGCCCGGCATGCGGGAGCGCACGGTCGCGATCTCCTCCGCCGGCAAGACGTTCTCGTTCACCGGCTGGAAGGTCGGCTGGGCCATGGGCGAAGCCTCGCTGATCGCCGCCGTCCGCACGGCCAAGCAGTTCCTGACCTATGTGAGCTCCGGGCCCTTCCAGTACGCGGTCGCCGAGGCGCTGCGGCTGCCGGACGCGTACTTCGACACCCTCGCCGCCGATCTGCGACGCCGGCGCGACCTGTTGGCCGACGGCCTGGAGGCCGCCGGCTTCCAGGTCTACCGGCCGGCCGGCACCTACTTCGTCACCACCGACATCGCGCCCTTCGGCGAACGGGACGCCTACGCCTTCTGCCGCGCGCTCCCGGAGCGCTGCGGAGTCGTCGCCGTGCCGAACTCCGTGTTCTACGACGACCCGGAGGCCGGCCGCAGCCAGGTCCGCTTCGCCTTCTGCAAGCGGGACGACGTCCTCGCGGAGGCCGCCGACCGGCTGCGCACCCTCGGCGGCTGACGCCGCCTGCTCCTCCTGCTCCTCCTACTCCTCCTCTCGGTCGAGTTCGTCGAGCAGATCGACGGCGGCGGTCATGTAGCCGCTGATCCAGCGGTCGTGGATGCGCTTGATGGGCAGCGGCGCCAACGACAGGTGCCGCTCCCGTCCCAGGCGTCGGCCCGTGACCAGTTCCGCCTGCTCCAGCACGCGCAGGTGCTGGAGCACGGTGGTGCGGTCCAGCCCGGGGAAGAGCGCGCACAGTTCCCCGGTGGTGCGGGTGGCCATCTTGAGGGCGTCGAGCATGCGGCGCCGCACCGGCGAGGCGAGGGCCTTGAACACGCGATCACTGTCACCATCACCGTCAGCGTCACCGTCAGCGTGCTCGTCAGCGGAAGCAGTCATGTTGTAAAATTACAACATGACACCAAGCGCCGCACTCACCGAACTGTCCTTCACCGTCTCCGGCCGGATCGCGCGGCCCGCCGCGCAGGTCTACGAGGCCGTCGCCGACCCCGAGCAGCTGTCGCGCTACTTCACCACCGGCGGCGCCAAGGGCCGCCTGACCCCCGGCGCGGACGTGACGTGGGACTTCGCCGACTTCCCCGGCGCCTTTCCCGTCACCGTGACCGAGGCGGACCCTCCCCGGCGGCTGGTCATCGAGTGGGAGGGCCAGGCCACCACCGGCGAGAAGGGCACCACCCGCACCGTCTTCGAGTTCGAGTCGATCGACTCGGGGCAGCGCACCCTGGTGACGATCACCGAGACCTCGTGGCAGCCCACCGCCGAGGGGGCCAAGGCCGCCTTCGGGAACTGCGAGGGCTGGACGGGGATGCTCGCCGCGCTCAAGGCCTGGGTCGAGCACGGCATCAACCTCCGCGAGGGCTTCTACCGGTGACCCGAGACCCGACCGTGCGGGACGTCACCAGGGCCACGGGTCAGCCGTCCGCCGGCAGCTCCTGGAGCCACACCCGCCGGTCGACTTCCTCGAAGTAGTCGACCTCCAGGCACTCCTGACCTGGCGCGTCGGGGTCGGTGGGGTCAACCGTCCAGCCGTCGAGGTGGTTACGGGCCAGCAGGTCGACGACCAGGGACTCCGCCTCGGCACGTGGCAGGCACTCGCCCACCGGCAGCTCGCGCTCCAGGTCCAGCCGGAACCGCCCGAAGTCCAGCTGTTCCGGGGTGGGCCCACGCCACGGGTCGGACTGCCGTTCGGCACAGACGTCCGGGCCACCACCCGGAAACACGTAGATCATTCCGCCTTCCCCTCGCCAGCCCACGCAGGCGGTGAGTTCGGCCGGGAGCGGTTCGTCCAGCTGCCCCTCTTCCCACGCCTCGGCACAGTTCTCGATCGGGTCGTCCGTCACCGGGTTGTAGCCGGTGATGAAGTCGCCCATGCCGTGGGCGGCCATGCAGTCGATGGCGGTCGTGATGAGGGCGTGCCCCTCGCCGTCACCGACGCGCCAGGGCGTCCCGGTGGCCGTCGCCCCGTCGGTGGCCGGCGGGGCCGCCACGGGGGCGACGAGCCAGATCGTCCCGGAGGCCGTCACCCCGACGGTGGCCAGCGCGGCCACCACGGGAACCAGGAGGCCGCGCCGCGACCGGGTCGGCCGGCGGAAGGGCGGGGCGTCAGGGAGTTCCCGACCGGCGACCGGATCCGCGTCGCGCACCATGGATTCGAACTCCTCGTCAGACATCGACATGTGATCCCGCCTCGTTTCGCTGAGTGTTCAGGGCGACCCGCAACCGCTGCCGGGCGCGCGACAGTCGGGTGGCGACAGCCGCGGGCGAGATGCCGAGGACCACGGCGATGTCGCGGTGGGGTAGGTCGTCCCAGTACGCCAGCCGCAGCACCTCCTGGTCGGCGGCCGACAGGGTGGTCAGCGCCCGCCCGATGCCGTGCCGGTCCTCGACGACCGGGGGCGGGGGCTGCTCGGCGACGCGGAGCAGCAGCCGTATCCAGCGCCGTTGGCCGCGGGCCTGGTTGGCGAGCACCCTGCGGGCCACGCCAAGCAGCCACAGCGCCGCCTCGTGCTCGTCGTCGGGCAGGTGCCGGCGTTTCCGCCACGCCACCGCGTACACCTCGGACACCACGTCCTGCGCGGTCGCGTCACCGGCCTGGCGCAGCACATAGGCCAACACCCGGCGGTAGGTCGCCCGGTAGAGCTGGTCGAACCTGTCGGCCTCATCGGCCCGCTCTTCCGATCCCATGCTCACTAATGTCCGGCAGGGCGTGAAACCTGACCAGGGCCGCCGTTCTTGTCGAGTTTGTCGAGGGGACGTGGGCCGAACAGCCAGTCGAGTCGCGGTTGTACGACGGGCCTGGCCAGCCGCCGCACGGGCGGCGAGCCAAGCACGGCGGAGAGCGCCACGGCGACGACCAGGATGACGGCCTGCTCCGCCCAGCTGTCGGCCCAGTCCACGCCGATCCAGCGCAGCGGTGGGCGGAGCACCAGCGGGTGCAGCAGGTAGATGTACATGCCTCCCGCCCCCAGGTAGGTGACCAGCGGAAGTCGGCGGCGCGGTATGAGCCGGACGAAGCTGAGCGCGATCACCGTCCCGAACAGCAGCACGCCGCCGCGTATCGTCCAGTCCAGCGAGGCGGCCAGCGGATACGTCTCGTCGTAGCCGGACCTCATCCGCAGCCAGCGGAAGTGCACCTCGCCGCGCAGCCACCAGGCCGCGGTGAACGTGACGGTCAGCACGGCGAGCGCCGCGTCGCGGCTCCACCTGGCCCGGAGCGCGTCGGCGAACAGTCCCTGCCGCAGCTTCCAGCCGAGCAGGAAGAACGGCAGGAAGCAGACCGTGCGCGAGAGGGAGAGGTACTCGCCGAACTCCGGGAGGTAGCCGACCACCAGTGCCGCGACGACGGAGACGGTGAGCGGGTGCCGCAGCTGCGCGAGGTACGGCAGGGCGGCCCGCCAGAAAAGCAACGACAGCAGGAACCACATGCCCCAGGCCGGCTGGGTGGTGAACAGCCGCCGGTCGCCGTACATCAGCCACAGCTCGGCCGAGTGCAGCAGCCCGACGGCCAGGTACGGCACGAGCACCGCCTCGGCCAACCGCCGTGCCTCGCGGGCGTTCAGCGCGTCGGCGGTGCTGAAGTACCCGGCGACGATGACGAACACCGGGACCCGCAGTGCCCAGGTCGCCAGGAAGAACCAGTGCACCCCGGCCCGTTCCCCGATGGTGTCGGTGAGGTGGCCGAACAGGACGAGGGTTCCGGAGACGTACCGGATGTTGTCCCAGTACGGATCGCGGACCCGCCGGCGTCGGCCGGTCGGGGTGGGTGCGCTGCGGTCCTTCGGTGTCGTCACCCACCAAGATGTCCGGCAGACGCGGAAAACTTACCGCCGCTCGTCACGCGGCGCGTGGCCCGGGGTGTACTGCTCGGCGTACTCGCCGGTCGGCGCCACGGTGGTGATGACGTCGATCAGCACGCCGTCCGGCGCCGCGACGATGAAGTGGCGCTGGCCGAACGCCTCGGTGCGGAGCGGCAGCAGCTCGGTCAGGCCGGCCTCGCCGACGAGCCTGCGGTGTTCGGCGTCGACGTCGTCGACCTCGAAGTTCAGCAGCAGGCCGCCGCGGAGCGCGGCGCGGTGCCCCTCGGGGATCGTCGGGTGGGCGTGGTCGAGCAGCGCCAGCTCGTACCGGGGCGCGTCCGGGCGGTGGAGGCTCACGTACCAGTCGGCCTCGAAGGTCGCCACGAACCCGAAGTGGTCGGCGTAGAAGCGGTGCGCGGCCGCCACGTCGCGAGTGGCGATCACCGGATAGAAGCCGTGCAGCGTCGTCGGCATACCTCAGTCTCCTTTCACATACCTTTGGTATGTGAAACGGGACGCTAACATACCTTCGGTATGTGAACGAGCGAGAGGACGGACCGCGGATGACGGTGACCCGCGCCGAACAACGGGCCGCGACCCGGCGCGCGCTGTTGGCCGAGGGCCGGCGGCGGTTCGCCGAGGACGGCTACCACGGCGTCGTCTTCGCCGAGGTGGCCCACGCGGTCGGCGTCACCAAGGGCGCCGCCTACCACCACTTCGACAGCAAGGCGGGGCTCTTCCGGGCCGTCGTCGCCGAGGTGCAGCAGGAGTTGGGCGAGCGCGTCGCGGCCACGGCCGACCGCCTCGACGACCCCTGGGAGCGGCTGCGCGCCGGCTGCCGCGCCTTCCTCGCGGCCGCCGCCGACCCGGCGGTGCGGAGGATCCTCCTGGTGGACGCCCCGACCGTGCTCGGCTGGCAGGAGTGGCGGGCGATGGACGACGCGTCCTCCGCCCGGCACCTGGTCGACGCGCTCGACGACCTGGTGGACGCCGGGATCATCGCGGAACAGCCCGTGGAACCGCTGGCCAGGCTGCTGTCCGGGGCGCTCAACGAGGCCGCCCTCTGGCTGGCCGAGACCCAGGACCGGCACGCCCTGGCCCACACAGAACAGGCCCTCGACCGGCTGCTCGCCGGCCTGCCGGGCCGCCGTTAGGCGCAGTGGTCCTGACGTCCAGGTGACTGTCAGTGGCAGGCGTCACCATGAACTCATGGCTCTCACCAACGAGCGGGCCGCCGCCCGCTCCTTCCTCGAAGTCCTCTACGCGGACGACTACTTCCCCGACCACCTGCTCGACAAGGGCCGGGCGATCCTGCTCCGCCTCTGCGAGCGCGTCGAGTCCGAGCGGCCGGCCGGCCTCCCCGCGCTCTACGCGCTGACCCACGCCGCCACCGAGGAGTTCAACGCGCTAAGCGCCGAGTTGGAGGCGGCGGGCAGCGAGATCGAGACGGTGGCGCGCGAGGAGATAGGCGGCGACATCTGGTTCGTCGCCACGGCGTACGGCTTCGCCGACGCGGACGCCGAGGAGCTGATCGCCCCGCGCGACTGGTGAGCCGGATCCCGGTGTCAGATGTCCGCGAAGGGCGGGATGACCCGAACGACGGCGATCAACTTCATCCGGGGCACCGGTAGCGCGTAGAACCAGCCGTCGGCGAGAAGAGGAATACGGCGAAGCCCACCGGGGCCGCCATGAGAAGGACCGGCTCCGATATCGGTGACATCGACACCCACCTCGGCCAGGGCCACCAACTCGTCCGCGAGGCGTTCGACTTCCGTGATCACGTGGTGGGGAAGACCGGAGAGGACGTGCTCCGCGTCGGGGTCGTACTCCCATCGCCACCGAGCCTTGTCACTCACCGAGGGCCCCGCTCGTGTTCGATGCCCGCCTCGATTCTGGCGATATCGATGATGGCGCCGATCTCAGCCGCCACGGCGCGGGCCTCGTCGAGGTCGTCGAGCTGCGCGGCGCGGGCCTCCAGGGACCGCAGCCGGGCCGCGCGCTCGGGGTGGCGCTCGATCGCGACATGGACGGCCCACTGCCCGACGAAACGCCGCATGGGAGCGGCGCTGACCTGCTCCCGTGCCTGCCGCAGCGCGACGGCCCGCTCGGCGTCGAACGTGCCGAGGGCCTCGGGTGCGAGCACAGCAAGGGCCGCCCTCAGGTCCTCGGGGGTGCTGGCCGGCTGCGGGATCGGGGGCACATCAGCTGAAAATCCCGATGCGGTCGTCATGCGAGCTTCCCTTCCCTGCGCCCTGATCAGCACGGCACGAGAGCGGCCTCGCCCCGGCCCGGGCGCTTCGCCCGTGCCAAGCAGCCTAACGCGGACCACCCTGGGTGCACCGCCCGTCCGGCCGTCCAGGGTGATGGGCCGAATTCGTTTGCGGGGCGCCGGGGCACGCTGCCAGGCTCGCGGCTCGTGACGACACCCCGCGTGGCCCTGCTGACCAGCCAACTCGACATGGTCTGGGCCCTCCTCGACTACCACCTGCCACAGCTCGACGACGCGGCCTGCCGCTTCGAGCCCGCTCCCGGCTCCTGGACCGTCCGCCAGGACGACGCCGGGCACTGGGTCGCCGACTGGCAGGTGCCCGAGCCCGAGCCGGCGCCCGCCACCTCGATCGGGTGGCTGACCTGGCACATCGGCTACTGGTGGACCACCACCCTCGGCCACTGTTTCGGCGACGGCGCCCCCGAGCGCGAGGACATCCGCTGGCCAGGCGACGCCGCCTCCGCCGCCGCGTGGCTGCGCGACCTCAAGGACGACTGGCGCGCGAGGCTCGAGACCCTCACCGACGCCGACCTCGACTCCACCGAGCGCACCGGCACCCTGCCGTGGGGCGAGGGCATGCGCCTGGTCGACATCGCGGCCTGGGTGAACTTCGAACTCGCCAAGAACGTCAGCGAGATCGGCTACGTGCTCCGGCTGCACGCCGCGGCCACGACTCCCTAGTGCGCGACGGCCGGCGGGAGGCCGGCCGTCGCGGCGAGTTGGTCGGTCAGCCGGCCCAGGGCGGTGCGATGGTCCAGCTCGCGTCCTCGCGGAAGAGCTGCCGGTCGTCGAACGGCTGCGGCCCGCCGTTGGCGGCGAGCCAGAGCTCCGAGTCGTAGTGCCGCAGGTACCGGTGCGGGTAGTTGTACGAGCGGAACGACACGCCGGTGCCGCTCAGTCCCGGCACGGCGCACCAGGTGGCGTCCTCGCGGAACAGCAGGGACCCGTCACCGCCGCCGCGTTCCACGCGCGACGCGCGGTGCCGCAGGTACTCGCCCGGGTAGTTGCGGGACTCGATCGAGTAGCAGCTCGGGTCCGCGAGGCCCGGCACGAGGCGCCAGGTGGCGTCCTGCCTGAGCGGTTCGGGGCTGTCGGCGTCGACCTGGGCGGTGAACGCCAGGCCGTCCTGGTGCCGCAGGTAGCGGTCGGTGTATCCGGGCGTGGTGACGCGCAGCGACTGCCAGGTCCCGGCGGGCGGCTCGGCCCGGCCGCCGATCGGCCGGCCGGCGAGCAGGTCGGCGTGGGCGGCGGCGACCCGCGTGCCGTCGACCTTCCGCACCCGGCGGTCGTACGTCCACAGCCCGTTGACCTCGTTCTCCACATCGGTGATCTCGGTGTAGATGGCGCGGGACAGGCCGTTGTTGCGCTGGAGTTGCTGCACGCCCGCCAGCAGGCCGAGGTAGCGGTCGGTCAACTCCTGCGCGTCGGCGACCATCTCGTAGCCGAAGCCGTCGCCCGGGCTCCACTCGTGCTCGGCCACCCGCAGGCCGAGCCCGCCGTACTCGCCGAGCGCGGAGATGCGGGTGTCGCTCGGCCCGGTGGGATGGCCGGGGCCGACGTAGATATGCGAGTCGACCACGTCGCCGTTGCCCGGGTCGTGCCAGCCGGAGGCGGCGGTCACCAGGCGGGACGGGTCCCAGCTCTTCACCTCGTCGGCGATGCGCCCCGCGTCGTACTGGCCCCAGCCCTCGTTGAACGGGATCCACTCCACCACCGAGGGGAAACCGCGGTGTTGGTCGACCATCTCGCGCAGTTCGTGCTCGTACTGGACGCGGTCGGCGGCCGAGGGATCCCGGGACATGGCAGGCATGTCCTGGAGCACCATCAGGCCGAGCCGGTCAGCCCAGTAGTACCAGCGGTCGGGCTCGACCTTGACGTGCTTGCGGACGGTGTTGAAGCCGAGGTCGACGTGCGCCTGGAGGTCGAACCGCAGCGCCTCGTCCGTCGGCGCGGTGTAGATGCCGTCGGGCCAGTAGCCCTGGTCGAGGGTGCCCATCTGGAAGACCGGCTCGCCGTTGAGCACCGGTCGCAGCACCCCGTCGACCATGGCCTTGCCGATCGAGCGCATCCCGAAGTAGCCGCGCACGGCGTCCCTTGCCCCGTTCGGCGCGGTGAGCCGCACGTCGAGGTCGTAGAGGAACGGGTCGTCAGGCGACCAGAGCCGCGCGTCGGGCACCGGTACGGCGATCTCGGCGCCCGGCGCGCCCGTCGCGGTGCCCACCACCCGGTTCCCGTCCCTGGCGGTGACCCGGACGGTGGCGCCGGCCGCGCCCGCCGCGTTCACCCGCACCAGGGCGCGCTCACCGGGGAGGTCGGGGGTGATGTCCAGGCGGGTGACGTGCGCCCTGGCCACGGGTTCGAGCCAGACCGTCTGCCAGATGCCGGAGGCGGAGGTGTAGAAGATCCCCGAGGGGTCGTCGCGCTGCTTGCCGAGGGCCTGGCCACCGGTGTCGGTCGGGTCGTACACGCCGACGACGAGTTCGTTCCGGCCGCCGCGCAGGGCGTCGGTGATGTCGAGGGAGAACCGGTCGTAGCCGCCCTCGTGGACGCCGATCTCGCGGCCGTTGACCCATACTTCGGCGCGCCAGTCGACGGCGTCGAAGTTGAGCAGGACGCGACGGTTCGACCAGTCCCGGGGAACGGTGAAGTCCCGCCGGTACCACATGCGGTCGTGCGCCTCCTGGACGCCGGAGAGCGCCGACTCCACGGGGTAGGGCACGAGGATCTCGCGCTCCAACGTGCGGCCGGTGGGCGGGGCTTCGCCGGCGGCCGCCGGTTCCCACTCCCAGAGGCCGTTGAGGTTGCGCCAGTCGGGCCTGGTCAGCTGCGGCCTCGGGTACTCGGGCAGGGCGTTGTCGGGGGAGACCTGGTCGGTCCAGGGGGTGGTGAGCGGGGGCGTGCCTGGCTCCCACTGCGCCGCGCCCGCCGCGCCCGCCGCGCCCGCCGCCGGGACGGCGGCGAAGAGCGGCAGCAGGCTGGCGAGCAGCGCGGCCAGGACGAGACCCGCGGTGCCGGGCCGTAAGGGGATCGGTTTCGTGCGCACGTTGGCCTTTCGGATCGGGGGGAAACGAGGTGCCGGTGACGTGAGCTGGTCCGGTTCCGTTACATCGATGTAGACGTGCGCATGACAGCACCGGTCGTGACGCCTGTCCATACCCGCCGCACGAACCTCCGGGCGCCAGGCAGCCGGCTACCGCTCGGCCACCACGCCCCTCCACCGCCCGCGCGGTCGTCCGCGCCTCCGGCGCGCCCCCTCGTTCCTACTCTCTGCCAGCCGCCTCGCGAGAACAAGACTGTGATTTCCGCGGTGAAGCCGGGAGACTCGTCGCCGAGGGGGGATGTCGATGCCCGAGATGTGGGACCCGCATGGCAGCCTGAGCCGCATGCTGTGGATCGGCGGCGCGCAGTGGGCCGGCAAGACCACGGTGTCCGAACTCGTCGCCCGCGAACACGGGTTGACGGTGTACCACTACGACTACCACGACGCCCGCGGCCACCAGGACCGGCGGATCGCGCTCCGGGTCGCTCGCGGGGAGCCGGTCGCGGATCCGACCCCCGACCAGGTCTGGGTGGACCGGAGTCCTGAGGAGATGGCCGCCGAGGCACTGGCCGGCTTCCCGGTCCGTTTCGAGTGGACGTTGGACGACCTGCGCGCGCTGTTCACCGGCCGCCCGGCGATCGCCGAGGGATGGGGACTGCGCCCCGAACTCGTCGCGCCGCTGATCGACTCGCCGCGCCGCATGGTCGTCCTCGTGCCCACCGAGGAGTTCCGGCGACACCAACTCCAGACCCACCCGCGCGCCGGCGCCCTGAACGTCCCGGTCAGCGACCCGGCCCGCGCCCAGGCCAACCGCGTCGCCCGCGACCGCCTGATCGCCGAGGACGCGGCGCGGCACGCCCGCCGACTCGGCATCCGCGTCATCGAGGTCGACGGCACGCTCGACGCGACGGAGGTGGCGTCGACGGTGGCCGAGCAGTTCGCCCCCTACCTGCGCGCGTGACGTCGCGCAGTCGCGCCACGCGTTGCTCGCCCCTGGGCTGACGCCCCTATGCGTGGTGCACCCCGTACACGGGCGTATTGCGAACCGAGCCGATCTGACGAATGCACTGCCTCTTCATCAGGAAACGGAGACAGTCGTGCACGCGCGCCGTCGTGAGGCCGGTGCTGGCGGCGATGTCCTCGACGCTGTACCGGGCCTCACCGTGCTCGGCCAGCGCGGGCGCCAACACAACGGCGACCGCCCACACGTCGTCCGTGATGGTGAGCCGAGCTCGCCAGGAGGCAAGCAACTCGCTTGCACTGCTGGAGACTTGGGAGCCGACCGACTGTCGTGGCAGCTGCCCCCATGAGTCCGCCAGGCGGGACACACTCCGCGCAATGGACTGGATCGCGGCGACCCCCTCCCTTCGCGCCCGGTTGGCCTCCTCCTCGGAAGCCACCAACCGCTGATCGATGCGCAGGTTCTGCTCCTCCAGCCGCACGATGACGTCGGCGACCTGCTGCGGCATCGCGTAGACGGCGGGTGCCCCGGGCGCGGTCGGCTGGACCTCGGCCTTCCGCAGGGAGTAGGACCCCTCGCGCTGGACCGTGACGACCACCTCCGTGACCCACGCCTTGAAGGCTTGCGCCTCTGGTTTGGTGCATCCGTTGACGAGCGCCACGAGGCCGTTGAGATTCACCATCCGCATCGACTTCCTGAGCCCGTGACCTGCGATATTGCACGCTGCGTCTGCCAGATAGACGCTTCGTGCAATATCGCCGAGGCGGGCAGTGTGCCCTGGCGCGACATGCAGCGTGATCGCCTGGCGCGTATTCGCGTAGCCCAACTCCTTGGCCACGTCCACAGCCGGGAACCAGTGCTCGCCGTCCGGCATCGTCAGGCGGCGCACTCGGATGCCCGTCGCCGCGTACACGAAGTCGTTGACGTCGATCGCGTCAGCCGAGCCGGACCGTTGGGTGTGTTGTTCACTCACAGACGGACGGTAAGCACTCAATCGCACCCAAAGACAAGCATTCGGATCAAGTTCGCCCATTCGAGCGATCGAGGCTCCCAGCTCAACTTCGTTGCGCACCGACGGCCAGCCGTCTGATGCCGGTTTCAGTTCCGCGCAGCGCGGCACGCACCTTCGCCAGACCGCGTATTGCGGCATCGGCTCGTCGCTCGTACTCCGCACTCCGGTCACCAAGGCCCGCACAGGCGCGGCAGATGCCCGCCTGCGGCGTCGGCCGGCCGCACTCGTCGCACTCCACCCAACGCCGTGTCGGACGTTCGGGAGGCGGCGCGGGCGGCAGCTTTCGCACCAGTCGGTCGCGCAGTAACGCCGGCGCGGAGTGCACGTGTTGGGGCAACCCGCTGAGCAACACGACCGTGAGCTCCCGCTCGCCGAACCCGCGTGCCAACCACGCGCCCACCAGCGGCGCGAGGGCCTTCGCCTCGGCCGTCCCGAGCCGCAGCCGCGGTTCGGCGCGCACCACCCGGAACAGCGTGTCGACCGCTTCGACGTGCTCCGCTCCCACCTCGACCTCGGCCTCGACCAACGGCTCGGGGAGGGTGGGTTCTGTCTCTGAGTTCTTTATGGGTTTACCGCCCGGCGCAGCGGCGCTCAGTGCACCGGAGCTCGGACGGGTGCTACCCGGTTCTGGCTGCGGAGTGTCGAAGACGTGCGACTCGCTGACGAGGGTGCCGTCGTCCTGACGGACCCGGTCAACTCGGTAGTACCCGAAGGCGGTTAGCTCACGGAGTGCTCTGGCGACCGCGAGCCGGCCCTGCGGACTGGTGTCGGCCATCCGCCGACCGTCCTCCGACCAGCCATCGGGCCGGGAGAGCAGGTCGACCAACAGCCCTCGGGCGGTGTAGGACAACCGCCGGTCCTGGAGCAGGGTGTTGGGAAGTACGGTGAAGCCGCGCGCGTGGGCGCTACGATGAACCCGCATTGGGAGGTGTCTTCTCCTGGTGCCATCCCCCGGGACGTTGGCGCGTCGCCGGGGTTCAGTTTTTCCGCTGATCGGTCACCGACCGTACCACGCGTATCGCGAAGCGTGAGGCGTCGCTCACCACCCGCCCTTCGCCAGCGCGTTGGCCTCGCTCTGCGCGTTGATCTCGCGCACCCGCTGCCGCAGTCGTTGCAGCGTCGGGCTGTCCTGTTCCTGCGTCGAGCCCGACTGGCTCGACTCCTCGTTCTGCTGTTGCCCTCTGGGCTCCTCGCCACTGTGCTGCTGCGCACTCATGTCTATTCGATCTCTTCCAACTCGGCCCAAAACGTCCGGCCGACGCCGCGCTGATCCGTGAACCCCCAGACCTTGGCCCGCGCCACAACGAGCTGCAGACCGCGACCACGCGTCCACGGCGGTTGACGGAAATCGCCGCGTGCGTCGCGTACTTCGATGCGTAGTGCCCCCGCTAGACCCGGCTGCCGAAGCCGAAGCTGGAATCCGCGGCCCACCCCCGGGCCGGAGAAAACGGCAAAGGCGGCCAGCTCATCGACCATCGCCCCGGCCAACGCACAAAGCGGGCTCTCGGGCGAATGACCCCACATACCAAGTTGATGAATTGCGAGGCGATGTGCGAGGCGCACAGACCGGCGCGTGGGAGCAAAGTGCTGCACGAAAACGCGCGGTTGAGCGGAAAATTCAGCTGTCATGCCCCTAGGGTCGTCATACCCACCTAGGCTGACCCCCACAACATCCGGTACTCACCGTCCGGGTACGACCACGGCTTGTCACATGTGCGTGGTCACAGCGACGAAGCAGGGAAATGTGGTGGGCATGGCCGACGAACCAGAAGCCGAGGCGGAACTCCCCGAGGACAACGACGGCGCGCGCGATTTCATCCGGGCGGTCGGCAAGATGTTCAAGCGCGCCCGAGAACGGGCCGGCCTGAGCCAGCCGGAGGCGGCCGCAGCCCTCAACTACGGTGTGGACATGCTCTCTTCGGTCGAGAACGGCCGCCGCGTCGCCTCCCCCGAAATGCTCCTCGCCGCCGACAAGCTGTTCCGCGCGGAGGGCATGCTGGTCGCCGTCAGCGACGACCTGGAAAAGGCCCGCAGCAAGGCCAGGGCCCGCCACCCGTCCTGGTTCCGCAGGTTCGCGAAGCTTGAGGGCGGCGCGGTCGAGATTCACGAGTACAGCACGATGGTGATTCCCGGACTACTCCAGACCGAGCCGTACGCACGGGCGTTGTACGGGGTCCGGCAGCCGCCGTACGCCAAAGAGGACATCGACGTACTCGTCGCTGACCGGATCGAGCGCCAGAAGATCCTGCACAACTGGCCGCCGCCGAAGACGAGTTTCGTCATCGAGGAGATGGCCCTCCGCCGACAGATCGGCGGCCCCGAAGTCCATCGCGGTCAGCTCCTCAATCTGCTCCGCGCCGCCGAACTCCCTGGCACCGAGCTCCAGATCATGCCGATCGCCCAGCAACACCATCCCGGTCTGGACGGCCCTTTCGCCCTTCTCACTCCCAAGGGCAAGCCCCAGCTCGCCTACACGGAAGCCAACAGGCACAATCGGCTGATCTCCGACGCGGAACAGGTGCGTCAGATGGCGGCCCGATATGGAAGTATCCGAGCGCAGGCTCTCAACTTCCGGGAGTCCACGGAGCTGATCGAGAAGCTACTGGGAGAACTATGAGCAACGAGACGCCCAAGCTCGCCTGGTTCAGGTCCAGCTACAGCACCAACGAGGGCGGTCAGTGCGTCGAGGTCGCCGTCGCGTGGCGCACGTCCAGCTACAGCGGCAACGAAGGCGGTGAGTGCGTCGAGGTGGCGACGTGCGCCGACGCCGTGCACGTCCGCGACTCCAAGCTCGCGGACGGCCCCCGGTTCAGCACCTCCCCCACCACCTGGTCCGCGTTCCTCACCTACGCCGCCACCGTCCGCTGAACACCGCACGGGACCCGTACCGGTTCGACCGGTACGGGTTCGGCGACGTGTCTCCTCTCGCCCACCTTCGGTAGTCATGCCAACGCAAGAAGTCACGTCGATCTCTGGAAGGACGGACGAAGGCATGCAATCCCCCGCTACCGTGGCGGCACCAGGAGAGGAGAACGCCATGACAGAGCCGTTCCGCACGTTCGTCGGCGGTCGCGAAGTCGAGTTGCCCAGCACGATTCCCGGCATCCGCGCCGCCCTCCCCGAAGAGCGGCGCCCGGCGTTCGACAAGGCCGTCGACGAGACCAACATCCTCGATCTGCCGACCGTCCTCGGCAATTGGCTGCTGGACGCGTTCCCCGATCGTCAGGCCGACGCCATCGTGGAACGTCTCGCCCGCGAGGAGGCCGAGAGGAAGGGCTCCGCATGACCTATCGCCTCAGCTACGCGCCTCCTGCGGATGACTCCTACAAGAAACTCGGCGGCCTCAAGGCTCGCTTCGACGCCGGAATGGCCCGCCTGCTGGAAGACCCGTACGGGAGCGGTTCGACCCAGGCCGGTCCCGGCGATCGGCGCCGCGCCGCCGTTGGCGGCGTCGCGATCGTCGAGTACTACGTGTCAGGCAGCATCCTGACCGTCACCGTGGTGCGGTTGGTCGCCCGCCCCTGAGGCGACACCGCCACGAGGCCCGCGCCGTACGGCGCGGGCCTCGACTCGTACTGACCGGCCCGGTACGAGCCCGCGACCGCACCCGACCGTCACCGCCCTCGGTAATCATGGCGCGACAGGGAGCTCACCACAGAGCCCGCTTGATATCCTTTCCGATGAAAAGCGATATCGAAGGCGGGAGCGGATACAGGATGGCAAGAACCGTGATCGACATCGATGACCAGCTTCTGGCCGAGGCGGCGAAGATCCTCGGTACGGAGAAGAAGGTGGCGACGGTGAACGCCGCCCTGGCAGACGTGGTCAAGCGTCGCAAGCGGCAGGAGTTCTTCGCTTGGCTCGACGCCGGCGGGCTGCCCGACCTGACGGGCCCTGCGGAGGAGCAGAGCGAGGCGGCGTGAGCCATCGCTTTCTGATCGACAAGTCGGCCCTCGCGCGCCGCAGGAAGCCAGCCGTTCGTCCGATCCTCGACGCCCTCTCCCATCGGGGCCTCCTCGCGGTGTGCGGCGCGGTCGAGATCGAGGTTCTGCACTCCGCCAAGAGCAAGGACGACGCGGTCCGCATTCAAGGCGTGATGCGCCATGGTTTCGACTGGCTGCCAACGCCGGACGAGGTCTGGGACCGCGCGGCGGAGGTCCAGAGTCTCCTGGTCGGCAAAGGCAACTGGCGTGCCGTCTCGATGGGCGACCTCATCGTCGCCGCCACGGCGGAGCGGCATGGCGCGACGGTCCTGCACTACGACGGCGACTTCGACATGATCGCCGCCGTGACCGGACAAGCGACCCAATGGGTTGCCGAGCCCGGCACAGCGGACTGACTCTCGACTCGTACCGACCAGCCCGGTACGGGCCTACGGCCGTGCCTCGACTCTTCCGCGCTCCGTTGGTGGGGCATGGTGACAACGCGCCGCTTGTCCGACGCCCTCGCTCCTGGGAGTCTGACCGACATGTCCGAAGAGAACCACACTCGTCCCGTCGAACCGAAGCCGTTCCGGATGTCCGGTCCTGGAGGGACGGTGGAGGTGCCGAGCACCATCGCCGGCATCCGGGCCGCGCTGCCGGAGGGTGAACGGGAGGCCTTCAACCGGGAGGTGTCCACGACGGACGCCCGGAACCTGCTGATGGTCCTGGCACGTTGGGCCATGCACATCCCCACCGAACTCGACGCCTCCGAGGAGGAGTTGGTCGCGCGGCTGAAGGACGGCGACTTCTCATCCGTCACCTTCGCCGACGAGACCGACGACGCTTGGCGGAGCGCCGGGTGAGGGCCTACCGCGTCGCGTACACGGACGAGGCGGCGGCCAGCAGACTTGCTCTCGCGCCGGAACACCGGAAGCCGTTCGAGGACGGCATGCGAGCCATCGCGGCCCGCCCCTACGACTGCGGATCCACCGCGGTCAGAGGCGACCGTGACCGCCGCGAGGCCGCGGTCGGCGGGGTGGCGCTCGTGCGCTACGAAGTCAGCGCGGCCGTGCTGATCGTCACGGTGCTCCGCCTGGTCCCCGCGCCCTAGGGAAACACCGCGCGTACAGCGCGGGCCTCGACCCGTACCGACCGGCCCGGTACGAGCTCTCCGATCACCTCGGGCGCACTAGCGAGCCGCGCACACCGAGCGCTACATTGCGATAGCGGAACGTGCGCAGCGGTAAGACCGGGAGGGAACATGGCAGGGCAGCACAGCGACGGCAAGGGTGGCAGCGACACGCCCCCAAGTCCCTACTCCTCGCCCGAGCAGCAAGGCGACGGCCAAGTACCCAAGGGCGTCCTTGACGACGGCGACGGGAAGCACAAGAAGCCGAAGGACGATGACTGAGGCCCAGCTCAGCGCGCTCCGTCAGCGCCTCACCGCAGCGCTGGCCGAGCGCGGTGCCTTCCGGGAGCCGTGGTTGAGGGAGGTCTTCGATCGCGTTCCCCGCCACGCGTTCGTGCCTGAGACGGTCTGGCGCTGGACGGAGAACGGGTGGGTTCCCCTCCAACGCGGGCAGAACCCGGCGCTCTGGGCCGAGTTGGTGTACCACCCCACCGAGCCGCTGATCACCCAGGTCGATGACGGTGATCCCACTTCGGACAGCAACGGTCGGGAGCCGACCAGTTCGATCAGTGCGGCCGGCGCGGTGCTGAACATGCTGGCCTCGCTCGATCCACAGCCTGGTCAGCGGGTGCTGGAGGTCGGCACGGGGACGGGGTACAACGCGGCGCTGCTGTGCGAGCGCGTGGGCGAGAGCCACGTCGTCACCGTCGAGGTGGACGGCATGCTGTCCGACGAGGCCGCGAAACGGCTTGCGGCGGCCGGCTATCACCCACAGGTCGTCCGCGCGGACGGTGAGCACGGCTACCCGGCCGCCGCACCATACGACCGGCTGATCTGCACGGCTTCGGTGCGGACGGTACCGGTCGGCTGGCTGGACCAGATGCGGCCCGGCGGCGAGATCGTCGCCCCCTGGTTCTCGGGGCCCAACGCCATGGGGCTGATCTGGCTGAGAGTCCGCGACGACGGAACGGCCCGCGGCCGGTTCCACGGTACGGAGTCGTTCATGCCGTTGCGCGGCCACCGCAGCACGCACCCCAGCGCCGGAGCGCTCTGGGAAGCGACCGGCGGGCGGGCGGTGGAGACGGTGGAGGACTCCGGCCTGGACGGCTTGGAGTCGGCCAACGCCGCCTTCGCGTTCCGCGTCCTGCTTCCCGGGGTGGCCTGCTATCGACAGCCCGCCGGTTGGTTCTTCGCCACCGAGGACGAGACGTCCTGGGCCGGGGTCACCGGGCGGACGGCACACCGCTTCGGCCCTCGTGACCTGATCGCCGAGGCCCGTGCCGCGCTTGCCTGGTGGGGTGAGCATGGCGAGCCGAGCGTGTACGACTTCGGCATCACCGTCACGGCGGACACACAGACCGTGTGGCTGCGGGAGGAGACCCACCGGGTCGCGGTCGTCCGTCCGGCGCCACGCCCCGCGAGGCCCGCGTCGTAGCCTGGCGACCATGCCTGATCCCACCCGTTTCGACGGCGACCGTGACCGCGTCGCGCTCCTCGTTCCCGGCATGGGGTATTCGCCGGCGAGGCCCCTGCTGCACTTCGCCCGCGCCGTGCTCGTCCAACACGGGTGGACCGTGCGGGAGTTGTGGTGGCAGGTCCCGGACGACCTCGCCGGGTGGCCCGGGGACGAGCGGATCGCCTGGGTCGAGCGGCAGGTGAACGAGGCCGTCGACGCCGAGGGAGGGGCGTGCCGGCTCCTCGTCGGCAAGTCGCTCGGCACGCTCGCCGCCGGGATCGCGGCCGATCGGCGGATCGCGGCGGCCTGGCTGACGCCGTTGCTCACCGACGCGTTCGTGGCGGGTGCGCTGCGCAGGGCCGAGGCGTCGACGTTGCTGGTCGGCGGAAGCGCCGACCGGTGGTGGGACGCGGGGATCGCCGCGTCGTCGGGGCACGAGGTCCTGGAACTGCCCGCCGCGGACCACGCCCTGGAACTGCCGGACGACGCGGCGGGTTCGGTCGAGGCGCTGCGGCGGGTCGTCGCCCGGCTTGACCGCTTCGTCGGCTCACTCTAGGGAGCCCGCCGGCGTCGCGTCAGCGCAGTTGCTCGGCCAGTCCGACGATGATGCCCTCCGGGCCGCGGAGGTAGCAGAGCAGATAGCTGTCCTCGAACCGGGCGATCTCGCCGACGAGTTCGGCGCCGTGCGGGCGCAGGCGGGCGACGGTGTCCTCGATGTCGTCGACGGCGAACATGACGCGGTGTGTGCCCAGCACGTTGTGCGGCCGGTCGCGCGGCCCGTCGTCGATCGGTGCGGGGCTGCGGTACTTGGCCAGTTCGAGCCGGCTGTGACCGTCCGGGGTGCGGACCATCGCGATGTCGCAGTGGACGCCTTCGAGTCCGGTGCACTGGTCGGCGAAGCGGCCCGAGACCTCCGCCCTGCCCTCCAGTTCCATACCGAGCTCCACGAAGAACGCGACGGCGGCGTCCAGGTCCTCGACGACGATGCCGACGTTGTCCATCCGTTGAATCGCCATGCTGGCCTCTCTTTCTTCCCCGCGCATCCGGACGGCTGCGACAACGAGCGTTCGGCACATCCTCGCGGAGCGGACCGACAACGCCCGGCTCGCTGGCCGCCCACCGCGTGCCGTGATGGGATCGCCGCATGGTCGAACCGCGTCGGGTGGTGGTCGTCGCCTACGACGACGCCCAGATCCTCGACATCGCGTCGCCCTGTGGGGCGCTGGACATCGCCAACCACCACGGCGCGACGCCGCGCTACGTCGTCGAGTTGGGGACGGTCGGCGGCGGGCCGGTGCGGAGTTCGGTGGGGATCGGGCTGGGGGCAGCCAGGCGGCTGGCCGAGGTGCGGGGCGCGTTGGACACGCTGCTGGTGGTCGGTGGCTTCGGGCACGAGGCCGCCGCGACGAACCCCGCGCTGATCGCGCAGCTCCGGCGGCTTGCGGAGCTGAGCCGCCGGGTGGCCGCCGTCTGCACCGGCACCTTCCTGCTGGCCGCCGCCGGCCTGGTGACCGGGCGGCGGGTCACCACGCACTGGCGTTACGCCGACGCGCTCGCCGACCGCTACCCCGAGGTGGCCGTGGACCCGACGCCGCTCTACATCAGGGACGGCGATCTCTACACGTCCGGTGGCGTCACCAGCGCGCTCGACCTGACGCTGGCGCTGATCGAGGACGACCACGGCCCCAGCCTCGCCCGGCACGTGGCCAGGGAGCTGGTCACCTACCTGCACCGGCCGGCCGACCAGGCGCAGATCAGCATGTTCCTCGCCGCGCCGCCACCCGGGGACCGCCTCGTGCGGGACCTCACGGGACACATCGCCGCGCACCTGGCCGGCGACCTGTCGCCGGCCGCGCTCGCCGCCAGGACCGGCGTCAGCACCCGGCACCTCACCCGCCTGTTCGCCGAACACCTCGGCACCACCCCGGCGCGCGCCGTGCGCGCCGCGCGCACGGAGGCGGCCGCGCACCTGGTGCGCTCCAGCCGGCTGCCACTCGAAGCCATCGCGCGCCGCTGCGGGTTCCGCTCCGCCACCACGCTGCGGCAGGCGTTCCTCGACCACTACGGCATCACCGGGGACACGATCCGCAGGATGCCGGACATGCCGAGGCCGCGGCCGGCCGCCGAACAGCAGACTCCGACGCCATGAGGACCAACACCACACGCCGGACCGTGCTGGCCGGCACCGCGGCGGCGGCCGCCTCGCTGGCCGCCGCCCCCGGCATCGCCAACGCCGCCACCCACACCGACAGTTCGAGTTCCGCACGCGGCCCGCGGATCGGGATCCTGCTCTACGACGGCTACAGCCTGCTCGACCCGACCGGGCCCGCCGAGATCCTGTCCCGGCTGCCGGACGCCACCGTCACGATGATCGCCGAACACCGCGGCCCGGTCCGCACGGACACCGGCGACGTGGCGGTGCTCGCCGACCGCTCCTACGCCGAAGTCGACCGGCTCGACGTGCTGTTGGTGCCCGGCGCCGGCAACCGGGGCACGATCGGCGCGATGGGGAACCGGGCCCTGCTCGACTTCGTGCGCCGCGTCGACCGCCACACCAGGTGGACGACGTCCGTCTGCACCGGCTCACTGGTCCTGGCCGCCGCCGGCCTGCTCACGGCGGGCCAGCGGGCCACCACCTACTGGGCGTCCGCCGGCTATCTGGAGTCCGAGTTCGGCGTGGTCTACGTGCCGGAACGCTGGGTGCGGTCCGGCAAGTTGGTCACCGCGGCCGGCGTCTCGGCCGGCCTCGACATGGCCCTCTACCTGGCGTCCCAGCTCGCCGACGACACCATCGCGCAGGGCATCCAGCTGGCCGTCGAGTACGACCCGCGGCCCCCGTTCGACGCCGGCGACGCCTCCCGGGCGACCCCCGAACTCAAGGCGCTGGCCCTGCGGTTGCTGGAGGAGTCGCAGATCTAGGTGCCCTGCTCCTGGCCGCCGACCGCGGCCTCGTAGGCGAGCAACGTGTCGACGAACAGCCGCCGTTGCTCCGGCGTCAGGGGCGCCAACGCCGTGCGCCACGCGGCCGCGCCGGGCGCGAGCCAGGCGGCGATCGCGGGTTGCTGGTCGGGCGCGATGGCGATGATCCGCCGACGCCGGTCCGCCTCGTCCTCGCGGCGCTCCAGGATCCCCTTCCGGTGCAGGTCGCCGACGAGCAGGCTCACCGTCGTCGGCGCGATCCGCAGCCGGGCCGCCAGTTCGTTGACGGTCATCGGCCCGTCGAAGAGCAGATAGGAGAGCAGCGAGAGGTGCCGCGGGGCCAGCGCGAGGGAGCGCAGTGCCTCGGGCACCGGGATCTTCTTGACCCGGCCCACCATCCGGGGCATGAGCAACAGCAGGTCGCGGACGGCGTCGTCGACCCCGTTCCCGCCACCGTCAGCGGCGTCGCGCGCCTCGGGCCTTGACATCGCGCCCCCTCCCGCATTTATCTTTGACATCAAAGATGCTTTGCTGGCAAAGCAAGCTGCTCTCCATCCTACGTACCGGCCTGAACGGAGTCCCACCATGCCGCACTTCAGCGTGCACATCCGCGAGGAGACCCTCGACGGAACGGTAGAACCGAAGCTGATCAGCGCCCTGACCGACGCGGTGGGCGCCGTCTACGGCGAGGAGTTCCGCCGCCTCGTCGGCGTGGACCTGATCGGCGTCCCCGGGCGCCGCCGGGGCGTCGGCGGCAAGCCGACCGACGACGCCGCGCCGCTCGTCACGCTCAGCATGCGCGAGGCCGCCTACCACCTGCCGGAGATCCCGGACGCCCCCGCCCGCCTGGTCGCGACCATCACCGAGGCGGTGGTCGGCGTGCTCGGCGAGGCCGTCCGCGAACAGGTCATCGTGACGATCGCCGGCGTCCCCGCCGGCCGCACCGGCGTCGCCGGCGCGCTGGCCTGAGGCGCGGCGTGAACGCCGCCGGCCCGGCAGCCGGGGGGCTGCCGGGCCGGCGGCGCGCTCGGTCGATCGGTTCTCAGCCGGCGGTGGCCAGGCTCGCGACCTCGTTGACGGCCTCGGCGGCGACGTCGGGCTCGTCGACGTAGACGTAGTGGCCGCTGTTCTCGGCCGTGACGAGCTCGCTGGCGCTGGACAGCTCCAGCCACCGCTCCTGGCCGGCGGCCCAGTCCTCGTCAAGCCCCGCGCCGTACTCCGGGACCTCGGCGAACTGCGGCTGGCCCCGCCGGACGACCTGGACCGGGATGTCGCCGGCGGAGCCGACCTCGGCATCGGCCATGACGAGTTGTTCCGGGTTCTGGCCCTCGAAGACGGCGAGGGTCTGGGCGCGCAGGTCGGCGGCCGGGCCGGTGGCGGACTCCGGGATCCGGTTGCTGAGGCTGTCGACCTGGTTGGGCGGGGTGGCGTCGAGCAGCACCACGCCGGCCACCCGCTCCTGGTGCTCAGGGGCGTAGCGGGCGGCGATCAGCCCACCCATCGAGTGGCCGGCGAGCACCGCGCCCTCCTCCCCCGCGACCTCGGCGAGCACGCCGTCCAGCACCTCGCTGGTGTCGTCGTAGTCCTGCGGGCCGGCCGGCTGGTCACTGCCGCCCGCGCCAAGACGGTCGTAGGAGCAGACCCGGCCCTCCGCGCTCAGCGCCTCCTGGAAGTCGGCCATCGTCGTCAGGTCGTCGCCACCGCCGTGCAGCAGCACGACGACCGGCCGGCCGTCGACCAGGTCGCCCGAGCAGGAGACGTTGACCGAGTAGTCGCCGACGGTGATCGTCCGGGGGCCGGTGGCCTGCTCCTCGTCGGTGTCCCCGGCGGGGGCCTCGGTGGTCGCTTCCGTCTCCGGGGCCGACTCCGCGTCCGTCTCCGAGTCCGTCTCCGAGTCGGAGCAGCCGACGAGCGTCACACCGGCCAGGGCGGTGCAGAGCGCGATCGCGGCGGCCGTTCCGAACTTCTTGCGGGCCATGGGACTTTCCTCCAGCGAGTTGCTTTCGACTTCGGTCGCCGTGTTCCCGACGACGAGGTAAACGTTAGAAACGATCAACGCGGCGTCCCATGGCCCTGCGACCCGTGTTCACAGGGGGGCTAGCGACACCATCCGCCTTCGCCGGCCGGCGGCGGCGGCGGTGTCAGTGGTGGCTGTGATGCTGGGGGCATGGCTCCTTGGAATCTGGTGGATCTCGACCGGGCGTTGCGCGCGAGTTGGGCCCACGACACGTGTTCGCCCGACAACCAGGCCGAGTGGGGTCCTGACAACCCGGCCTGGGGGCACTGCGATGTCACGGCGCTGGTCGTCAACGACGTGTTCGGGGGCGACCTCGTGGTGGGCGAGGTGTATCTCGACGGGGTCCAACACGGCTACCACTGGTGGAACCGGCTGCCCAGCGGGGTCGAACTCGACCTGACGCGCGAGCAGTTCCAGCGCGGGCAGGACGTCACCGCGGCGCGCGTCGTGGTGCGTCCGCCTGGTCCGCTGCCGCGGCGCTGGGCCGAGTACCTGCTGTTGCGCGAGCGGGTCGGCGCGCGGCTCGATGGTCTACCCGAGCCCAGCTGACGGGTGGTGCTGGGTACACCGTCGCTTCGGGTGTCTGCGGCCAGTGCCCGGCGGCCGGTCGGCCGAGAGGCTTGAGGCAGTCGATCGGACACCGGCCCAACGCCCAAGGAGCTCACGATGATTCGCCGTCGTCTCACCGCCGCCGCCCTGTTCGCCGCCACCCTGGTGGGGGTCACGGCCCCGGTCGCCGCAGCTGGCGGTCGGGACACCGACCCGGCGCGGGAGCGGGTGCGGGAGCAGGTGCAGGAGCAGGTGGATCGGCTGGTGGAGCAGGACGGCGTGCCGGGCGCGCTCGCGTTCACCGGCGACGCGACGTACACCGCGGGCACCGCCCAGACCGGCACCGACCGGCCGATGGTCGGCGCCGACGGCCGGGTGCGGATCGCCAGCAACAGCAAGTCGTTCACGTCGGTGGCGGTCATGCGGCTGATCCTCGACGGCCGGGTGGGCCTCGGCGACCGGGCCGGCGCGTATGTGCCGCAGCTCGCCGAAAGCGAGGTCACCGTGCGGGAGTTGCTGGCGCAGCGCAGCGGCCTGCCGGAGTACGTCGGCCTGATGGACTGGACGGCCCTCGACGCCACGCCCGAGGACCACCTGGCGCTGGCGCTGTCCCAGGAGCCGCTGTTCGAGCCCGGCGCCGACTGGGCCTACTCCAACACCAACTACCTGGTCCTCGGCATGATCATCGAGAGCGTGACGGGCGGCGACTTCCGCACCTACGTCGAGGACACCATCATCGAGCCGCTGGGGCTCGACGCCACCTACTGGCCGGCGCCAGGCGAGACGGGCCTGCGCGGTCCGCACGCCAACAACTACGGCGTGAGCCCCCTCGACCCGGCGGCCGGCCCCACCGACCTGACGGAGCTGCCGGCGCACCTCTTCGGCGCCGCCGGCGGCCTGGTGTCGACCCCCGAGGACCTGAACGCCTTCTGGGAGGCGCTGTTCGACGGCGAGCTGCTGCCGCGCTGGGCGGTCTGGCTGATGACGCACGACGCGTCCACCGTCGGCGGCGACGGGGTGTACCCGGAGGCGACCCGCTACGGGTACGGCATCGCGAGCTTCCCGCTCAGCTGCGGCGGCCGCTACTACGGCCACGGCGGCGACCTGCCGGGCGACACGGTGCTCGGCGGCCACGTGCCGGGACGCGACTCCCGGACGGTGACGGCCTACACGACCACCATGGCCATGCCGGGCGACACCCGCACCCACCTCCAGGAGACCGTCGACACCGCCCTCTGCGCCGACGGCCGCTGACCGTCAAGACCGCCCCCGGTGACCACCGGGGGCGTCGGCCGCTCCGCCCGGCCGGCGGCCGTCAGTCGAGGCAGAACTCGTTGCCCTCGGGATCGGCCAGCACGAGGTGCCCGCTCCCGAGCGGCGGCGCCGGCTCGTGCCGTTCGAGTCGGGTGGCGCCGCGGGCCACCAGCCGTTCGGCCTCCGCCTCCAGGGCCGCCATCCGCTCCTCGCCGGCGAGCCCGGGGGCGGCGCGCACGTCGAGGTGCACCCGGTTCTTGGCCGCCTTGCCCTCCGGCACCCGCTGGAAGAACAGCCGCGGCCCCGCCCCCTCCGGATCGACCACCGCCGAGCGGTCGTTGCGGCGCTCGGGCGGCACGCCGAGCGCGTCCAGGGCCGCGTCCCAGGAGGCGAAGCCGGGGGGCGGATCCTGTAGCCGGTAGCCGAGTACCTCGGCCCAGAAGGCGGCGAGCGCGGCCGGGTCGGCGCAGTCGAACGTGATCTGAACGTCGTGAGCCATCGTGCTCAGCTCGCCTTCCGTGGGGTGTGCAGGGAGAGGTCGCGGAGCAGGCACACCTCGGAGAGGTGGTGGACGACCTCCCGGTTGATGTGCAACACCAGCTCCGCCAGCGGTCGTTCGGCGAAGGGGCCCTCCGCCGCGCCGCACGGGCGGGCCAGTCCCGCCTCGCCGAGGGCCTCGACGCCGGCCTGCCACGCGGCGAACTCGGCGTCCAGCTGGGCCAGCGCCTCGGCGGCCGTCGGGGCGTAGGCGAACGACTGGTAGTCGGTCGGCGGCCGGCCGAAGTGGGAGGCGTTGCGCATCGCGAGAACGCCGACGATCACGTGGGCGAGCCGCCATGAGATGGTGGTGAAGGGCGGCGGGCTCGGCTCGGGCATCGCGAAGTCGATGGTCATCGCGCCGGATCCGGCCTGTACGGGAGCGGTTCCGGTGCCGCGCGGGCGCACGTTCCAGCAGTCGGGCACCGGCTCCCAGAAGTACTCGTCGTCGGTGAGCCCGTCGAGGCGCGCGCGCAGCTGGTGCGTCCAGTGCCAGTCGAGCTGATCGCGGAGCAGCGGATTCCAGGTCAGCTGCGCCGTCCGGTCCAGGGTCTGTTCGGTCATGGCGCCAGCCTCTCCCATATCCCGGACAGGATCGTTCCGCTATTCGTGGAACGATGACCGCATGACCGTCGAGACGACGACCGAACGAGTGCTCAGGCTGCTGGCGCTGCTGCAACGCCGGGCGTCCTGGACCGCCACCGAGCTCGCCGCCGAACTGGGGGTCACCGACCGCTCGGTGCGCCGCGACGTGGAACGGCTGCGGGCGCTCGGCTACCCGGTGCGCGCGGCGCCCGGCGTCGGCGGCGGCTACCAGCTCGGCGCCGGCACCCGGCTGCCGCCGCTGCTCCTCGACGACGAGGAGGCGATCGCGACGGCCGTTTCGCTGCGGCTCGCGTCGGGCGGCACGGTCGCCGGCGCGGCCGAGGCGGCGCTGCGGGCGCTGGCCAAGCTCGACCAGGTGATGCCGCCCCGGCTGCGCGCCGAGGTGCGGGCGGTGCACGCCGCCACCGACACCATGGTCGGCGCCGGCATCGAGATCGACGCCGAGGTGCTGGTCACGCTCGCCAGGGCCTGCCGCGACGCCGTCCGGGTGCGGTTCGGCTACGCCGACCGGCGCGGCGGACAGCGGGAACGCACGGTCGAACCGGTGCGGATGGTCACCACGGGCCGCCGCTGGTACCTGATGGCGTGGGACGTCGACCGCGCCGACTGGCGCACCTTCCGGCTCGACCGGATGGGCGAGGTGACGGCGACGACCTGGCGCTTCAGGCCCCGGGAACACCCCGACCCGGTCGCCTACGTGCGGCGCGCCGTGACGGAGGCGCCCTACCGCCACGTGGTCAGGGTGCGGCTCCACGCCCCCGCCGAGCGGGTGCGGGACATGGTGCCGCCAGGCGTGGGGCGGGTCGAGGACGAAGGCGACGGATGGTGCCTGCTGACCGCCGGCGGCGACGACCTGGAGTGGGTCGTCGGGCGGGTGGCCATGCTGGGCCTGGAAGCCGAGCTGGTGGACCCCCCGGAACTCCGCACCGCCGCCCGCCGCCTCGCCGCCCGCCTCACGGCGATGGCGACGCCGGACTCCTCAGGCTGACGAACGGGTCATCCGTACCGGGAGGACAGCAGTAGATCCACCAGCCGGTCCACATCCGTCGCCGGATTGACGTCCCAAACGCTCGCCGCCCCACGCCGCGACTCCTGGGCACGTTCCCGCGCCTGCTCGTACCGGCCGCGCAGGGCGTCGTAGTCGAGATGCTTGCGGCCGGCCGAGTAACCGCACACGGCCAGCTTCTCCAACGCCTGCTGCATCGCGCCGGAGGTGTGATTGCGGCCCACGGCGGTGAAGTGAAGCGCCAGCCACAGTTCGAAGCAGGGATTGGAGAGGACAACGCCGACGTCGTTCGCACGAGCGAGGCTGATGGCCGGCCCAAGCGTCGGATGGGGAACCGGAGCCTCCACGTCCATGACGCACCAGACCTCGTCGTAGGCGGTGTACCGATCGGCCGCGGATCGGTGGGCCCGCTCCTTGTGGTCGATCGCCGCGCGCACCAGGGACTTGGGCTCCCCGTGTTCCGGCCCGATCTCCACGGCGACCGGCAATGCCCTGAGTTGACGCCTCAGCCCCTTGAAGTACTGGGTCTCCGTGCACTCACCCTCGCAGTAGAGCAGGAACCTACGCTGCTCCGGGCGAGAACTCCTCCGCCGATCCAGGCTTCTGCCCCTCTTGCCCCGCCCCATCCCCACTCCCACTTGGGCTGTACGCCGCGATATCGCTGAGCACGTCGTCGTCCAGGAAGGGAACCGCCCCGTAACGCCCGGCCAGGTAGCGCTTCTCCAGATTCTCGACGGAATCACGAACATGGAACTCGGTCAGCGGAAACAGCCGAGTCGAAAGGCTTTCCGGATCCTTCTCCGTGAACCAGACCTGGTCTCGGAAGAGCTCGGTTCGCGCGTTCCTGCCCAACAGACCCGCCTCATGGGTACTGAAGATCAACTGGGCGCCGTTCGTGTTGACCTTGGGCGACTGGAACAAACCGACCAGCGCGTCCGTCAGGTAGGGGTGGAGCCGTGCGTCGAGCTCGTCGACGACGAGCACAGCCCCACTGGCCAGCGTGGTCACGATCGGGCCGGCCAGCCCGATCCAGGTGCTCGTCCCGCTGGACTCCTCCGCGAGATCGAGCGTGAAGAGCCCCTCGCCTGTTCGATGCTCGACCTGGAGGTCAGGTGGAGAACCGCGCTCCACCACAACCTCGTACCCCAACGCCTGGTGCACGGCCTGCGTGACCCGCCGGTGTTCTTCCTCGACGGATTCGTCAGGCTCTGGGACCTTCAGATCTGAGACCCCCAGATCCGCGAAGCGGAGTAGACGCGTGATGAGTTCTGCCTTCGGATCGTCTGAATGCTCCGTGTAGAGATGAATGGTGTGGTTGAGGCGCCCGGTGAAGTCTCCGTCGGTCGCGACCCGTAGCCCCCACTGGAACCAGCGGAAGACCTCGCCCAGTTGAGGGTGCCCCTGCGCCGCCGCGACGGAGAGGTAAAGACAGTTCGGCCGCACCAACTCGGAAATCATCTTCTTGCGGCCAGTGAGCCATCGGCTGAACTTGATCTCCGGCTCACCCGCACTACGCTCATAGAGGCGGCGAGGCTTCCCCTCGGGGTAGTAGTACAGCCATTCGTCGAGCACCCGCCGGTCATCGACGGTGAAGCCGAACTCGAACCGAACCCCGTCCATCACGAACTCGATGGAGAACTCGCTGGGAAACGTCGACGCGTCACGGCGCAGCGCGAACGGACGTCGGGGCACGCCGCCCGTCGGGTCCCAGCGGCGGAAGGAGGAGAGAACGGCCATACGCATCCACACCATCGCGTCGATCACGTTCGACTTGCCCGAGGCGTTCGTTCCGTAGATGGCGGCCACCGGTACGGCCCGATGGTCTCCGCCCGAAACCCCGTGCTCGGCTCGCTCGGGGTGCCGGTCCTCAGCGACAAGGGACAGTTCCTGTTCGTCGCGCAGTGACGCGTGGTTGGTCACGTGGAACCGCAGCAGCATGGCAGCCCCTCTCCTGCACGCGATCATGCTGTTTGCATAGCGTTCCCGTCAGACTTTGACGATACAAGCCCTGTGACGCATCGACCACCGTCGTTCACTCTCAGGGGTGCTTCGTTCGTCAGAGGACGAACGGCTCCGCGTCGTCGCGCTCGGCGACGAGCGGGCGGCCGGCGTGCTGCCAGGCGTGCAGGCCACCGTCGACGTTGGCCACGGCCAGGCCCTGCTGGGCGAGGTAGGCGGCGACCTGGGCGGAGCGGCCGCCGACCTTGCAGACCACGTAGAGGGTCTCCTCGGCGGCGGCGTCCCTGATCTCGGGAAGGCGCTCGATCACCTGGCCGATCGGGATGTGCACGGCCCCCGGGGCGTGGCCGGCGAGCCACTCCTCGGGCTCCCGGACGTCGAGCAGCGGCGCACCCTGGGGCACGGCGTCGGGGGACACGTTCGGCACGGCTGGAAAGCTCATGGCCCCGAGGTTACTCGCCGGCCCGACAGGCCCTCGGCCCTGTCCTAGCCGGCGTCCTCGGCGCCCAGCCCGGCCAGCTCGGCCTCGCGCTCGGCGACCCGCCGCCGCAGGCCCTCGGCGATCTCCTCCAGCATGCCGTCCGGGTCGTCGCCCGCCATCCGCAGCATGGAGCCGACCGCGCTGTCCTCCAGCGCCGCCGCCGCGTCGGCCAGCAGGTCCTTGCGCTCGGCCAGCCACTCCAGGCGGGCGTACAGCTCGTCCTGCCGCTCCCACGCCGGCTCCTCGCCGCGCGGGCCGCGGTCCCACTCGTCGGCGAGGGAACGCAGCGCGTCCTCGTCACCCCTGGCGTACGCCTGGTTGACGCGGGAGACGAAGACGTCGCGCCGGTCGCGCTCGTTCTGGTCGACGGCCAGGTCGGGGTGGCACTTGCGGACCAGCTCGCGGTAGAGCTTGCGGGCCTCGTCCGACGGGCGGACCCGGGGCGGCTGTTGGACCGACTGCTGGGTGAGCATCGCGTACGCCTCGGGGCTGAAGCCGTCGCTGTCGAGCCAGCCGTGGAAGAGCTCCGCGATGCCCGGCATCGGCGCGACGGCGGCGCGCGCCTCGCGGGCGCGGCGCTCGTCCTCCGGATCGCCGGTACGGGCCGCGACGGCCTCGGCGATCAGCGCGTCCAGCTCCTCGAGCCGGGCGTAGTAGGGGCCGAGGCGCTGCTCGTGCAGGCGGGAGAAGTTCTCCACCTCGATCCGGAAGGTCTCCACCGCGATCTCGAACTCGATGAGCGCGGTCTCGGCGGCCCGGACGGCCACCTCGAGTCGTGCGGTCGCCGCCGCCTCTTCTTCCGCTTCGGTCGTCGTGTCATCCGCCACACGGACAGCCTAGGCCCTACCGCGCGCTGCCCCGGGATCGAGTTGCTCCTCGGTGGGGCAGTTCCTCGACTCCTCGGGGCCCAGGTACGTCTCGGCCCACGTGGTCAGTTCGAGCAGCGCCGGCCGCAGCTCCCGGCCGGCCCTGGTGAGCCGGTAGGTGACCCGCAGCGGCGGACCCTCCTTGACCTCGCGGTTCAGCAGGCCCATGCCGACGAGCTCGCTGAGGCGGTCGGAGAGCATCCGCTCGCTGATGCCGGGGACGGCGCGCCTGAGTTCGGCGAAGTGACCTGGGCCACTCATCAGTGAGGCGATCAGCACCCCCGTCCAGCGCTTGCCCAACAGGTTGAAGACCCGCTGCACCGCCGAATCCGGCTCGGTGCAGATCGATTCGCCGCCGTCCAGCCCGGTCCGTTCGTCCACTTCGCCCCGCGACTCCAGCATGTGTCCAGCCTACCCGAACATCGGTAGCTACTGCGGAAAAGTAAGTGACTGTGGTATGAGTAGTTACGTACTGCCTCGCAGTTCCTAACCAAGCTCGTCCCCGCTCGTCCCCACTCATCACCGGAGGAATCCCATGGCCACGCTCCTGCACATCGACTCGTCGATCAACGGCGACAACTCGGTCTCGCGAGCCGTCACCAAGTCCTTCCGCGAGGCGTGGGAGGAACAGCACCCAGAGGGCTCCGTGATCTACCGGGATCTCGCGGCCAACCCGCTGCCCCACCTGGACGGCCTCGCCTACCACACCCAGTACGTGCCGATCCCCGAGCGCACCCCCGAGCAGGTCGCCGCGTTCGCGCTGCGCGACGAGCTCGCCACCGAGCTGGAGTCCGCGGACGCCGTACTGCTCGGCGCGCCGCTGTACAACTACACGATCCCGTCCACCCTCAAGGCGTGGATCGACCACGTGATCATCATGGAGCGCACCGCCGGCGAGAACACCAGCATCGCCGGCCGGCCCGTCACCGTGGTCACCAGCCGCGGCGGCTCCTACCGCCCCGGCACGCCGATGGAGGGCAACGACTTCGCCCAGTCCTACCTGGAGTGGCTGTTGACCGGCGCGCTCAAGCTGGAGGCGACCTTCATCGTGCCCGAGCTGACCCTGGCGCCCGTGGTGCCGGCGATGGCGTCGCTGGTCGAGCTGTACGAGGAGTCGGTGGCCAAGGCGCACGGCGACGCGCGCGCCAAGGCCAAGGACCTCGCCACCCAGCTGGCGGCCTGAGCGACCCGTCTGCCGGCGCGGCGCGGGCGGCGAGGGCGGCGACCGGCTCAGTGCCGGCGGCCGCCCGCGCCGCCGGACGCGGCACGCGGACCGGGCGGCGCCGGCCGCCGAGCCGCTGCTGGACGCCGCGCACCAGGCGGGGCGCGGTGAACGACGCGCCGTGCACGAACCGCATCGAGGGACCGAACGACGGCGCCGACAGCAGGCCGGCGAAGAACAGTCCAGGACGCGAGGACTCGAAGCCGCCGCTCAACTCGGGCGCCCCCGTGCCGCGTACGGTGCGCAGCCCCTCGCGCAGCGCCGGGTCGAGGATGCCGAGCCTCCGGAGATCGGGGACGAAGCCGGTGGCGGCGATGACGTGCCCGGACTCCAGCACCTCGGTCCCGGCCCCCTCGGCGCTGAGCTCGACCCGGACGGTGCCGGCGTCCGTGGCCTCGGCCCGCAGCAGTTCGCGGCCGAGCCGCACCGACACCGCGCCCTCCAGCCGGTCCCGCAGCCACCAGGCGCCGGCCGGGCCGAGCGCGGTGGCCGCGATGTGCGCCCGGGCACCGGCCGGCAACCGGCGCACCGCGCCGGGCAGTTCCGACCACACCCACGTCGACCAGCCGGTGCCGAGCCCGCTGTGCGGGGCGCGCAACCGGGCCAACGGGCCGCGGCGCAGCGGCTGCGGCAGGGTGTTCCAGCGGACGCCGCCCGCCCGGGCCACGACGGTGGGCCTGGCGCCCTGCTCGGCCAGCAGCGCCGCCGTCTCCAACGCGGCTTGGCCGGCGCCGACGACGGTCACGTCGGTGTCCTTGAACCGCGTCAGATCGCGGTGGTCGCTGCTGTGCGAGGCCAGCCCGACGGGCAACTCGCGCAGCGGCTCGGGGAGATGGGCGAACGGCATCACGCCGACCGCCAGCACCACGGTCCTGGCCAGCAGCGCCGCGCCGTCCGCCGTCTCGACGCGGAACCCGTCGGGGCCGCCCGCGACGGACGTCACGGTGCGGTCCTCGACGGGCACCGGCAGCCGGTCGGCGAACCAGAGGCCGTAGCGGGTGAACGTGCCGATCGGCAGCGGATCGCCGTGCTCGGCCCGGAGCCCGCGGTCGGCGCAGTAGGCGGCGAGCGTGTCGCTGCCGACCGGCTCCGAGAGGTCGGAGGCCCACGGCTCGGACTTCAGGTACATGCCGTCGGGCATGTGGTCCCGCCAGGACGCCATCGGGCGCCCGAGCACCCGCAGATCAAGCCCGGCCGCCGCGGCATGCGCCGCCACCGACAGCCCGTAAGGACCGGCACCCACCACTACCAGGTCGTGCATCGTGCGTTCTCCTTCTCCACGGGCAGTTCGGTACATGTCGTCTGATCGCCATCCCGGCCCATCGGGCCGTGGCTCGCGCCCCCGGCCGGCGCGATGCCGGCTGCGCCGGCGGGCTTGGTGGCAAGGGGCCTCCGGCCCCCGAGGCCAGCCGATCCGGCGGAGCCGGCGGAGCCGGCGCCAGCCGAACCGTCGAGGACTCCGGTGCCGCAGGCGGTGCTCGTCGCGGGAGCCGCCCCGCCACCGCCCCTGCCGACATCGTCGGCACACACCTCGACGGGCAACGTCGAACCGGCGCAACCGCCGGCCTCGGCGGCGCTTGTCGCGCGGCCCCTCGGGCCGGCAGGGCCAACCGGCCGTGCCGGGCCCCCGGCGACGGCCCGCAACGACGGGTCGGCGCCACCCCCGACCGACTCCCGGTCAGCCGGCACGACGCCGTCGCTGGCCGGCGGGCCGGTCCCGGCACCGCCGGAAGCCGGAGCCGCACCGGCACCTGCCGCGCCGTCCGCCGGACCAGCCGGTCCGGCCTTGCCGGCCGGCCGTGTCGGGCCGGCGGCGCCGGCCCGAACAGCCGAGTCGGCTGCGCCGAAGAAACCGCACACGCGGGACTCCGCGCCGACCGGCACGGCGTCGGCTCCGGCTGGCGAGCCGGTGCGGACGCCCCCGGAGGCGGGACCCGTATCGGCGGAAACGCCGGCCGCGCCGGCGGCGGCACGGCTTCCGTGCCGGGATGCCCCGGCAAGGCGGGTCATGCCGCGACGCAGCACGTCGCGCCGCAGCCACTGGCGGGGGAGGGCCAGGAGTGGGGCCGGGTCGTCGGGGGCGGACCAGGCCCATTCGGTTTCGCGGCCGCCGGAGCCCGGCCAGTGGGCGCGGCGGGTGGCGAGGGAGGCCAGCAGGCCGTACTGCTCGACCACGAACATCCGCCCCGCCCGCGGCCGGGAGAGCGCGGTGGGGGAGCGGCCGGTGAGGTCGAGGTGCAGGGCGCGGATCACGTCCAGGCCCGTGGCGCGGTCGGTGAAGAGCCGGAACTGCGCGCCGGGGCGCGGGTTGAAGTCGAGCAGGTGGTGCGCGCCGGTGTGCGGGTCCCGCCGGAAGTCGAGGTCGAGGACGCCGTGGTAGCCGACGGCCGCGGCCAGTCGGCAGGACGGTTCGGCGACCGCCGGGTTCGGCAGCCAGCTGCCGACCGCCGTCAGGCCGGCCCTCGGCGGCCAGGACAGTTCCTTGTGGCCGGTGCCGGTGAGCAGCGGGCGGCCGCCGGCGGCGAAGCAGCCGTGGAAGAACCAGTCGGTGCCGGCCCCGCCGGCCGGCAGCAGCCGTTGCAGGAGCAGTTCGCTGCCCGCCGACCCGCTCAGCTGGTGGAGCCGCGCGGCCTCCGCCGCGCTCGTCACCACGGTGACGCTCCGCAGCCCGGCGCCCGGCGGCAGCAGCCACGGGCGGCTCCACTTGGCGACGACCGGCAGCCCGAGTTCGCGGGCCGCGGCGGCGGCCTCCGCCCCGGTGCCGGGGACGATGGTCGGCGGGTGCGGGATGTCCGACGCGGCGCAGAGCTCGGCAAGTCGGGCCTTGTCGGCGGCCCGCTCGGCGAGGCCGGCCGGGAGCCGGGGAAAGAGGAAGTGTCCGTCGAGCCGGTCGGCGAGACCGGCGATGGCCAGCGCGCCCGCGTCGTCCATCGGGATCAGCACCGCGGGCCGGCCGATCCTGGCGGCCGCCGCCAGCAGCGCGTCCGCGACGTCTTCGGCGGAGCGCGGGTCGCCGCGGAAGCGGTGCGCCGCGGCCAGGTAGCGGGACCGCGCCAACGGCACGGTGGGCGACTCGACGAAGGCGTGCGCCTCGACACCCGCCCGGCCAAGCGACCTGACCGCGCCCAGCGAACCGTGGTGGAACGGATTGCGGTCGAGCCGCAGCAGCAGCGCGGGCACCCGGGTGTCGAGCGCGACGGGCGGAGACATGGGAACCGTTCTTTCACGCACCCACGCGCGAATACCCCGGACGGGCAGTGAACATCTCTCGATCGGCCTAGGCGAAAGCCTTCTCCCGGCCCATTCGAGAGATCGTGTGCTTAATCTGATCCCTGGTCACCTCACCGGTTCCGCCGAAAGGAATTCCGCGCGATGCTTCTCGGACTGGCGGCCGCCGCCACCGGACTGCTGATGGCCGCCGGGCCGACGCAACCCGTTCCCGAGGATTCCTTCGGCGCCTTCGTCGGATCCGGCACCGAGGGAATCCAACGACTCGTCGATCTCCAGGACTGGCTCGGCGGCACCGAGGCACGGGTCGGCCACACCTACCTCCCCGGCGACGAATGGGTGAATATCGAGGGCCGCCCGGAATTCCTCCGCCCGTGGGCGGAATGGCGGCGCGCGGCCGACGACCGGCTGTTCGTGCTCAACGTGCCGATGGTGGAGCGCGACGAGGCGGGGCTGTCGGACCGCGAGGTCAGTCGGCTGCTGCGGGACGGCGCGCGCGGCCGGTTCGACGACCACTTCCGCACCCTGGCCGAGCGCCTGGTGGAGTTCGGGGTGCGGGACACGGTGCTGGTGCTCGGCTGGGAGATGAACGGCAGCACCTACCGCCACCGGTGCGCCCCGAATCCCGAGGCGTGGCGCGCGTACTGGCGGCGGATCGTCACCGTCATGCGGGAGGTGCCGGGTCAGGAATTCCGCTTCGACTTCGCGCCGAGCCGCGGCCGGGACGCCATCGGCTGGGACCGCTGCTATCCGGGGGACGACGTCGTCGACATCATCGGGATGGACTCCTACGACCAGCCGCCGGGCGAGGATTTCGACGAACAGATCAGCCAGCCGTACGGGCTCCAGGCGCACGTCGATTTCGCGAAGGAGCACGGAAAGCCGATCTCGTTCCCGGAATGGGGCCTCTTCAGGAACGGCGACAATCCGGAATACATGCGCCGCATGCTGGCGTGGATCGCGGAACAGCGGCCGATGTACCACACCATCAGCGACTACTGCCCGCACGGCGTCTGGCGGTGCGGCACCAACCCGCGGTCGGCCGAGGTGTTCAGGGCGGCGCTGACCGGCGCCGGCGCCGACTGGTGGTTCGGCTAGCCGGTCGTGGCGGCGCGCTGCCGCAGGTAGTGCCTGGCGGCCCTGGCCCGGTTGCCGCAGGACGGCTTGCACCACTCCTGGCGGCCATGGCCCTTGACGAAGTACCGGACGCAGCGCGGCGCGGTGCAGGCCCGCAGCCTGGCGCGCTGCGGGCCGGCGAGGAAGTCGACGGCGGCGCGGGCCAGCGCGGCGCAGAGCTCGGGCTCGGCGGCCGTGAACCGGGCGCGCGGCGCCTCGTCCCCCTCGGGCCAGTCGAGCCACGGCACCCCTGGGGCGCGGGCCGCGCGGTCGTTGAGCAGCGCGACGGCGTCCCCGGCGGCCAGCAGCCGGCCGGCGACGTCCGGACTCGCCGGCCCGGGGCGCACGGCGCGCGCGAACAGCGCGCGGACGGCCCGGCGCACCGCCACCACCTCGACCCGCAGCCGCTCGTCGGCGACCAGACCTGGCGCGTCGGCCACCCCCCACCCGGCCAGCGGCTCGGCCTGCGCCCGCAGCCAGCCGGCGAGGCCGGCCGGCGCCGCCAGGTCGTCCGCGACCCCGCCGCGGCCGTCGTGCCGGATGGTGGAGGCGAGCTCGAGCGCGAGATACCGCTGCTCCATCCGGCCAGGGTAGACCGGCCGGCCACGCCGGAAACGCGGTGGCGCCCGGGGCGTGCGACGGGTATCCGTGGGTCGCATGACCGGACACGAAGACGGATTGTCGGCACAGACGGCACGGGCGCTCGACCGGCGGCTCGCCACGGCGCAGGCCACGGGGCGCGCCCCCTCCATGGTGGCCGCCGTGGTGCGGGAGAACCGGGTGGTGTGGCGCGGCGCGCGCGGCGAACTGCCCCCGGGAGTACCGCCGGAGGACGTCCAGTACCGGATCGGCTCGATCACCAAGACCCTGACCGCCGTCCTCGTGCTCAGGCTCCGCGACGAGGGACTGCTCGACCTGGGCGACCTGCTCCGCGCCCACGTGGACACCCCGCACGGCGGCGACGCCACGATCGCCCAGCTCCTCGCCCACACCGGCGGCCTCGCCGCCGAGGCGCGCGGCCCCTGGTGGGAGCGCACGCCCGGCGAACTGCGCCCCGAGCTGGCCGACGTCTTCGGGGAACGCCCGCAGAGGCACCCGGTGGGCCGCCGCCACCACTACTCCAACCCCGGCTACGCGCTGCTCGGCGCCCTCGTCGAGCGGCTGCGCGGCCGGCCGTGGGCCGAGGCGCTGCGCGACGAGGTGCTGCGGCCGCTCGGCATGACCCGCACCGGAACCGACCCTGAGGAGCCGCACGCGCGCGGCTGGGCCGTGCACCCCTACGCCGACGTCCGGCAGCCGGAACCGACCGAGGACATCGGGCGGATGTCGCCGGCCGGGCAGCTCTGGTCGACCACGGCCGACCTGGCGCGGTTCGCCAGCTTCCTGTCACTCGGCGGCCGGGACGACGTGCTGGCCGAGGCGACGCTGGCCGAGATGCGGCGGCCCGCCGCGCCCCCGGAGCCCGAGGCCCCCGACGGCGGCTACGGCCTCGGCGTGCAGTTGCTGCGGCACGAAGGACGGCTGCTGATCGGGCACGGCGGCTCGATGCCCGGCTTCGTGGCGAGCGTCTGGGCCAGCCCCGAGGAGCGCCTCGCCGCGGTGGTGTTCGCCAACGTCACCAGCGGGGCGCCGACCGGCCTCCTCTGCACCGGGCTGATCGCCGAGGTGCTGGAACGCGAGCCCACCCTGCCGGAGCCGTGGCGGCCCGACCCGGAGCCGGACCCGGCGCTCGTCGCGCTCACCGGCCCCTGGTACTGGGGAACCTCCCCCTTCGAACTGCGGCTGCGGCCGGGGCGGGTGCTCTCCCTGACGCCCGCCGGCGGCGGCCCGGGGCGCGGCTCGGCGTTCCGGCCCGAGGCGGACGGCACCTGGACCGGCCTCGCCGGCTACTACGCGGGCGAGACGCTGCGGGTGGGGCACACGGCGGACGGCCGGGTCGACCACCTCGACGTCGGCAGCTTCGTGTTCACCAGGACGCCCTACGACCCGGCGGCGCCGGTGCCGGGCGGCACCCGCCCCTGGGAGTGAGTCCGGGGGGCCGGGGGAGGCCGGCGGTAGCGCCAGGACCCCGGCCCCGGTCCCGGCCTCTCAGAGCTCCATCTTGAACCCGAGGTGGGTCGCCTGGAAGCCGAGCCGCTCGTAGAAGCGGTGGGCCTCGAGCCGGGTCACGTCGGACGTCAGCTGCACCAGCGCGCAGCCGCGCGACCGGGCCTCCTCGATCGCCAGCTTCATCAGCTCGGTGCCGAGGCCGCCGCCGCGCGCGTCCGACCTGACCCGGACCGCCTCGATCAGCGCCCGCGACGCGCCCTGCCGGGAGAGGGTGTGCAGGACGGCGATGGTGAGCGTTCCCACGATGCCGGCGGCCGGATCATCGACGTCCTCCGCGACGAAAAGCAACTGGTTCGGGTCGGCGGCTATCCGCTCGAAAGCCGCCAGATAGGGGGCCTGATCGGCGGGATTCTCACGCCGCGCGCCAAGCGGGTCGTCCGCCAGCATCGCCACGATCTCGGGCACATCGGCGGAAGCGGCCTGCCGCATGGTGATATTCATGACCCCCAGTCTAAGAAACGGAGGAATGGCACGAACATCGCGTTTCCGCCGGGGGGTTGTGTCTCGTCCGTATAATGGTAGGGTCAGTCCCGCATCAGGGGGCGGCCAGAAGCCGCCCAGTTTATGAGATGCAGGGGCGCGATGGCCGGGTTTCCGGTTAACCACCCGCTCCGGGTGAGCAGGCTGACACGCTGTGCGACCGGGAGTTGATCGAGGCGAGGCAGGTCATGACCGCGATATCGGCCGACGATGGCGCTACCACCGCCGGATACGGCAGTGAGCCCGGACCGGGCCACGCCGCCGGGCAGGCGGCTTCGGCGCGCCACGGCCAGGGTGCGTACCAGAGCGGCTATCGGCCCGGACAATCAGGCGGACATCCGGCGGGCCATCCGACCGAGGAACAGTTCGCCGGGCAGATAGGGGCGGCGGCCGATCTGAAGCGCTTCCGGCCGGGAAATGGCCAACCCTCACCCGACGCGGCTGTGATTCGCCGCACACTCGCGGAGATCGAGCCGGTGGCCGACCAGGCCACCGCCTACTTCTACGCCCTGCTCTTCCTGCACAATCCGCAGTTGCGCGACATGTTCCCCGCCGCGATGGACGCCCAACGCGACCGGCTCTTCGGCGCGTTGCTGATCGCCGCGGAACACATCGACGACACCGTCACTTTGACGGACTACCTGTGCAACCTGGGGCGCGGGCACCGGAAATACGGCACCAGATCCGACCACTACCCACTCGTCGGCGAATGCCTGATGTCGTCGCTGGAGCGCTATGCGACGACCACCTGGGGCCCGGAGGCCGAGGCCGCCTGGGTGCGGGCCTACACGGCGATCTCGCAGATCATGATAGACGCCGCGGCGGAGGACGAACTGCGCGCGCCGCCCTGGTGGTTCGCCGAGATCGTCAGCCACGAGCGGCGCACCAGCGAGGTGGCGGTCGTCACCGTCAGGACCGACCAGCCCTACCCGTTCCGCGCCGGCCAGTACGCCAGCATCGAGACGCCGTGGTGGCCGCGCGTCTGGCGCTACTACTCCTTCGCCTCCTCGCCCCGCTCCGACGGGCTGCTGTCGTTCCACGTCAAGGCGGTGCCGGCCGGCTGGGTCTCGCGCTCGCTCGTGCACCGCGCCAGGCGCGGCGACGTCATCAAGCTCGGGCCGCCCGCCGGCTCGATGACGGTGGACCACAACTCCAGCCGCGGCCTGGTGTGCGTCGGCGGCAGCACCGGCATAGCGCCCATCAAGGCGCTCGTCCAGGACGTCGCCCAGCACGGGGTGCGCCGTCAGGTCGAGGTGTTCTTCGGCGCCAACCGCGACTCGGACCTCTACGACCTCGACTCCTTCCTGGAGTTGGAGCGCCGGCTGCCCTGGCTGTCCGTGCGACCGGTCGTCGCCCAGTACGCGACCCGCGGCTTTCCCGGGCAACTCCCCGAAGCCGTGCGGGAGTTCGGCCCATGGGGCGACTTCGACGGCTATCTCTCGGGGCCGCCGCAGATGATCAGGAAGAGCATGGACGCGCTGGTCTCCTCCGGCATCCCGGCAGAACGGATCAGACACGACTTCCTGGGAACTCTGGCCGCCTCCGGGAAGTAAGTGATTGAGTAGCGCGCAAAAATGACGTAGCGGGATTCAGGCATGTCAGACCAGACAGGACCAGCGGGACCGGAAGAACCACGGGGCACCCGGGGGCCAGGGGAAGCACAGGGACGACGCGCACGACGGGAACTGGGCAGCGGGACCGCACCGGCGTACCCCGCGCGGCGCCCCCTCCCGGTGCCGGTGCCCGCCCCCGCGGCCACCGTCCCGGCCCTGCCGCCACGCGCCGGGCGCCCCGGCAGCGACGGCGAACACGCGCTGCAACGCAGCCTCGGCAGCGAGGAACGGGCCGACCGGTTCTACGAGGACCAGGTGCTCGACCACCTCAACGACCGGATGCGGGAGTTCGTCGGCCGCCAGGAGATGTTCTTCCTCGCCACGGCGGACCGCCACGGCGAGTGCGACAACAGCTTCCGCGCCGGCCCGCCCGGCTTCCTGCGGGTGCTCGACGCCAAGTCCCTGGTCTACCCCGAGTACCGGGGGAACGGGGTGCACGCCTCGCTCGGCAACATCTCCGAGAACCCCCACGCCGGGCTGCTGCTCCTCGACTTCGAGCAGGCCAGGATCGGCCTGCACATCAACGGCCGCGCCCGGATCGTCCCGGACGCCGAGCTCCGCCTCCGCCACCCCGATCTGCCGACCGACACCGCCCCTGGCCGCCGCACCGAACTGTGGGTGCGGATCGACGTCGAGGAGGCGTACATCCACTGCGCCAAGCACATCCCCCGGCTGGTCAAGCCGCCCAAGGACGCCGAGCGGGCCTGGGGCACCGACGACCACAAGCGCAAGGGCGGCGACTTCTTCGGCGCCGCCAGGGACGCCCAGGTGCGCCGCGCCCAGGAGCTCAGCGGCCGGGCGACCCCGCCGGCGCTGCCCTCGGGGCAGCTCGCCCTGCCCCCCGCGCCGCCGCCCCCGCCGGACGCGGAGGCCTGGCGCGAGGAGGCCAGGCGCGCCCTGGAGCGGGCCGAGCAGGCGGGCGGCTTCGTCGGCGGCAACTGGTTCGGCAACCGAGGCTGAACCGACAGGGATCGGGTCGGTCGAGGTCGGGTCGGTCGGGGTCGGGTCGGCCGGGATCTGCTCAGACGAGACCGGGTCAGACGAGATCGGGGGCGAGCAGCGCGCGGACGCCCTCGATGTTCCCGAGCAGGAAGGCCCTGAGCGAAGCCGGCACCAGGTTCACCGAGGCCAGGCCCTCGGGGGTGAAAGGCAGCCGCACGATCTCGTAGGTGCCGCGCGGCTCCTCCACCTCGGGGCCGTGCCGCAGCGCCGGATCCATCGACGCCAGCCGGCAGACGAAGAAGTGCTGCACCTTGAGCCCCCGCGGGGTGTCCTCGCCGGGCTCGGGCACGTGCCGCACGGTGTCGACGAACGCCGGCACCACGTCGGTGACCTTGGCGCCCAACTCCTCGAGCACCTCGCGGTGCAGGGCCGAGACGACCGTCGCGTCCTCGGGCTCCACGCCGCCCCCCGGCGTGATCCAGTAGGGCTCCTGCCCCGGTCTGACGCGCTTGATCACGACCAGCGAGGGGGCGGCGACCTGGGGGCACCGCCCAGCGTTAGCTGGGGGATCATCGAACAGGATGGCGCGGGCGGTGCGTTTGACCACGGGTCGTGCTGGGGTCATGAAAGTCATGTGGCCCGCGAGCCGGCGGACGAAACGTCCAACGCCGCGTTCAGATCCGCGACCAGATCGGCCGCGTCCTCGACGCCGACGGACAGCCGGACGAACCCCTCGGGCACGTCGTCCCCGCCCCACCTGGCGCGACGCTCCGCCGTCGACCTGACCCCACCGAAGCTGGTGGCGTCGGAGACCAGCCGCAGCGCGCCGAGGAAACGGTCGGCGAACTCCCGGTCGGGCAGCGTGAAGGAGACCACACAGCCGAAGTAACGCATCTGCCGGGCCGCGACCGCGTGCCCCGGATCGTCGGGCAGCCCCGGGTACCGCACCGCGCTCACCTCGGGCCGCTCGCGCAGCGCGCGGGCCACGGCCAGCGCGTTGGCGTCCTGCCGCTCGACCCGCAGCTGGAGCGTGGCGATCCCGCGGTGCGCCAGCCACGCCTCCATCGGCCCGAGGATCGCCCCGCTCTCGGTACGCCAGGCGCGGACGGCGTCCAGCAGCTCGGGATCGCGGGCCGCGACATAGCCGAGCAGCACGTCGCCGTGCCCGTTCAGCGCCTTGGTGCCGCTGGCGATCGACAGATCGGCGCCGAGCGCGAGCGGCCGCTGGCCGAGCGGGGTCGCCAGGGTGTTGTCCACGACGAGCAGCGCGCCACGGGCGTGCGCGGCCTCGGCGAGACGCCGGATGTCACAGACGTCGAGCCCCGGGTTGGACGGCGTCTCCACCCACACCAGGCGGGTGTCGTCGTCGATCGCCGCGAGCTGCGCGTCGTCCCCGGTGGGGGCGGTCCGCACGGCGATCCCGAACCGTTGCAGCCGCTCGCGGACCCGCGGCAGCAGCTGGTAGCCGTCCGACGGCAGCACGGCCGTGTCGCCGGGCCGCAGCAGGCCGAACAGCACGGCGGTCGTGGCCGCCATCCCCGACGGGAACACGACCGCCCCGACGGCCTCCTCCAGCTCGGCGATCCCCGCCTCGAGCGCCGTCCAGCTGGGATTGCCCTGCCGGCCGTAGGCGTAGGTCGCGACGGCCGGGTCCCCCGGCAGATGAAAATGCGACGCGAACGTGGGCCCTGGCAGGGGCGCGGTATAAGCCTCACCCTCCGGCACGCCGGCGCGCACGGCGCGTGTTCCGTCTCCGGTCATTTCTCGACCACCTCCGCGGACGACTGTAAATCCACCTCGGCCGCGCGGGCGGGCCCTCCCCCACCGGCACACTCCGCGGGGGCCGGCGGGCGCTGCGCGTGTTTCCCCCACCCTCCCCCAGCTAACGCTGGGGGAGGTGCCCCCCCAAGCCGCCGAGCGGCGGGAGTTTCCCCACCCGCCCACCCCTTTCGGCGCTTCGCGCCGGGAGCGCGCCAGCGCTCCGCGCGGCGCGCCTGGCAGGGCCCGGGGCCCGGCGCGGAGCGCCCAGGCCCCGCGGCCCCCC
>NZ_BAAGPR010000064.1:0-45631 GCF_054783955.1 Streptomyces mayteni
GCACCGGCTCGCGGGCCGGCGGCGGCTGCGCGCCGGCGCCCGCGGCGCCGCCCGTGCCGGCCCGCCGGGCGCCGTAACGGCGGTGCACCGCCTGCTTGGTGACGCCGAGGGCCGACCCCACGGCGTCCCAGGAGAAACCGAGCGAACGATCGAAGTCCACCGCGGCCGTCACCAGGGCCTCCACGCTGTCCCGGAGCTCCTGGGCCAGCCGTACCGTGGGGGCGGGCGCGCGACCATAGACCACGAACCCGGCGGAGGGGCCAGATCGTCTCGGTCGGTATACGTTGCCCAGCTGGGCGGTGAGCGTGCGCAGCGCGTCCACCTGGCGGCGGACGCGCTCGATGTCCCGCACCAGTAGATGCAGGCTGGCCCGCGCCTGAGCGTCAGGGGTGGCGTGGTCGGCCATGAACAAGCCTCTCGAACCGGCGTCAAGGGAACGGACCAGAACAGCGGCCCGTTGCGGTCAATCTCCCTTGACAACGCGCCACCCCGCGCCGGAGTCACGCTGCCGGCGCGCATCGTCAACCCCGTGCAGCGCACACCCACTTCCGAGCCCCGGAAAATCCGTGCCGACGGGGAACATAGACTCGTGCGGTCCGGTCGCCGCACGGTGGCCGACCACCGCAGCGGACATCGACGGAGAGGTCGTACACGCACGATGAGGCTCGTCTTCGCCGGCACTCCCGAGGTCGCCGTCCCCGCCCTCGACGCCCTGCTCGCGTCGGACCGCCACCAGGTGGTGGCCGTGGTGACCCGACCCGACGCCCCGGCCGGCCGGGGCCGGCGGCTGGTGCCGAGCCCGGTCGCCGAGCGCGCCGCCGAGGCCGGCGTCGAGATCCTCCGCCCGCGCCGCCCCCGGGACCCCGACTTCCTCGACCGGCTCCGCGAGATCGCCCCCGACTGCTGCCCCGTCGTCGCGTACGGCGCGCTGCTGCCCAGAGCCGCCCTCGACATCCCGCGGCACGGCTGGGTGAACCTGCACTTCTCGCTGCTGCCCGCCTGGCGCGGCGCGGCCCCCGTCCAGCACGCGGTGCTCGCCGGCGACGAGATCACCGGCGCCTGCACCTTCCAGATCGAGGAGGGCCTGGACTCCGGGCCCGTCTACGGGGTGCTCACCGAGGAGATCCGCCCCGAGGACACCAGCGGCGACCTGCTCACCCGGCTGGCCCTCGCCGGTTCAGGGCTGCTCGCCCACACCATGGACGGCATCGAGGACGGCGCCCTGGTGGCCGAACCGCAGCCGGCCGAGGGCGTCAGCCTGGCTCCCAAGCTCACCGTCGAGGACGCGGCGGTCGACTGGGCGGCCCCCGCGCTTCGGGTGCACCGGCAGGTGCGCGCCTGCACCCCGGCGCCCGGCGCCTGGACGGTCTTCCGCGGCGAGCGGCTGAAGCTGCGCCAGGTCACCATGACGCCCGACCGGGGCGACCTGGCACCAGGCGAGCTGGCCGCCGAGAAGCACGCGGTGCACGTCGGCACCGGCTCGCACGCCGTCGAGCTGGCCTGGGTACAGCCACAGGGCAAGAAGCCGATGCGCGCCGCCGACTGGGCCAGGGGCGTCCGCGTCGCCCCCGGCGAGCGGCTCGGCCCGGCCGCGCCGCCGCGGCCGTAGCCTGGAGACACGGCCACTCTCCCGTCCCCATCCCTTTCCCGCCCCCTACACCCGGAGCACCCCTTCCCGTGAGCACCCGGCAGCGCCGACCGTCAAGGACCTACCGCCGACCCCAGCGGGATCCGGTGCGGATCCTCGCCTTCGACGCGCTGCGCGCCGTCGGCGAGCGCGGCGCCTACGCCAACCTGGTGCTCCCGCCGCTGATCGCCAGGGCCAAGGAGGCCGGCGAGTTCGACGCCAGGGACGCCGCCCTGGCCACCGAACTCGTCTACGGCACGCTGCGCCGCCAGGGCACCTACGACGCGGTGCTCGCCGCCTGCGTGGACCGGCCGCTCGGCGAGGTGGACCCGCCGGTGATCGACGTGCTCTCGCTCGGCGTCCACCAGCTGCTCGGCACCCGGATCCCCAGCCACGCCGCCGTCAGCTCCAGCGTCGAGCTGGCCCGCTGCGTGCTCGGCGACGGCCGCGCCAAGTTCGTCAACGCCGTGCTGCGCAGGGTCGCCGCCCACGACCTCGACGGCTGGCTGGAGCGGGTCGCGCCGCCCTACGACGAGGACCCCGAGCGGCACCTGGCCCTCACGCACGCCCACCCCCGCTGGGTGGTCTCCGCCCTCTGGGACTCGCTCGGCGGCGACCGGGCGGGGATCGAACAGCTGCTGGCCGCCGACAACGAGCGCCCGCTGGTCACGCTGGCCGCCCGCCCCGGCCGCTCCACGGTGGAGGAACTGGGGGCCGAGCCAGGCGCCGAGCCTGGCCGCTGGTCTCCCTACGCGGTGACGCTGACCGAGGGCGGCGAGCCGGGGGCGCTGGCCGCCGTCCAGGAGGGGCGGGCCGGAGTCCAGGACGAGGGCAGCCAGCTGGTCGCCCTGGCACTGGCCAACGCCCCGCTGACCGGCCCCGACCGGCGCTGGCTCGACGGCTGCGCCGGGCCTGGCGGCAAGGCGGCGCTGCTCGGCGCGCTGGCCGCCGAGGTGGCCGCGGCCCTGGGCGCCGCCGAGCGGCAGCCGCACCGGGCCCGCCTGGTGGCGGACGTGCTCGACGGCAGTCCCGGTACCTACCAGGTGGTCGTCGCGGACGGCACGAGACCCGCCTGGCGGCCCGGCTCCTTCGACCGGGTCCTGGTCGACGTGCCCTGCACCGGGCTCGGCGCCCTGCGCCGCCGCCCCGAGGCCCGCTGGCGCCGCCGCCCCGAGGACCTGGACGGCCTCGTCGCGCTCCAACGCGAGCTGCTGCGCGGCGCGTTGGCCGCCGTCCGGCCGGGCGGCGTGGTCGGCTACGCCACCTGCTCGCCACATCTGGCCGAAACCCGCCTGGTCGTCGCCGACGCCCTCGAGGGCCTGGCGGGGGAGGGCGGGATCGCGGTGGAGCGGATCGACGCCCGCCCGCTGCTGCCCGGCGTCCCCGAACTCGGCCCGGGCCCCGACATCCAGCTCTGGCCGCACCGGCACGGCACCGACGCGATGTACCTGGCGCTGCTGCGCCGCACGGCGTAGCGGCCCTCGGCCGACCGGGCCACGGGGGCCGGATGGCGATGCTGAATACTGGGCCCATGGCACAGATCAATCCGAGCATCCTGTCCGCCGACTTCGCCCGGTTGGCCGAGGAGGCCAAGGCCGTCGAGGGCGCCGACTGGCTCCATGTCGACGTGATGGACAACCACTTCGTGCCGAACCTGACGCTCGGTGTGCCGGTCGTCGAGTCGCTGCGCAAGGCGACCGACATCCCGCTCGACTGCCACCTGATGATCGAGGACCCGGACCGCTGGGCCCCGGCCTACGTGGAGGCGGGGGCCGGCTCCGTCACCTTCCACGCCGAGGCGGCGGCCGCGCCCGTCAGGCTCGCCAGGGAGATCAGGGCCCTGGGCGCCCGCGCCTCGATGGCGCTGAAGCCGGCCACCCCGATCGAGCCCTACGAGGACCTGCTGCCCGAGCTCGACATGCTGCTGGTCATGACGGTGGAGCCGGGCTTCGGCGGCCAGGCGTTCCTCGACATCATGCTGCCCAAGATCCGCCGCACCAGGAAGCTGATCGAGTGCCACGGCCTCTCGCTCTGGCTCCAGGTCGACGGCGGCGTCTCGGCCGCCACCATCGAGCGCTGCGCCGAGGCCGGCGCCGACGTCTTCGTCGCCGGTTCGGCCGTGTACAGCGCGGACGACCCGGCCGCGGCGGTCGCGGCGCTGCGGGAGCAGGCGGAGCGGTCCTGGCGGGCGGCGGCGCACACCACGTCCGGGTGAACACCCGTCGTCGATCCGGTTCCACGGGCCACCACCTGAGCGCGAGCGGCGATTCGCGGCCCCGCGAGTCTGCGAGGATGAACCTCCAGAGGTGACCGGGGACGGGGACGGACCGGAGGACAGTGAGGTGAGTGCGGTGTCGACCGGGAGGGCAGCCACAAGGATGGGGCCCGCCGAACTGATGCAGGCGGCGGCCATGGCACGCCGCTTCTATCTGGAGGGCAAGTCCAAGATCCAGATCGCTGACGAGTTCGGGGTCAGCCGCTTCAAGGTCGCTCGCGTGCTGGAGTCGGCCGTGGAGCACGACCTGGTGCGCATCGAGATCCGGGTTCCCGCCGAGTTGGACGCCGAGCGCTCGGACGCCCTGCGGGCCCGTTTCGGTCTGCGGCACGTGGTGGTCGCCGAGTCGCCGTCCGACGACGCGGACGACTCGCCCGACCCGGAGCATCTGGGCGAGGTCGCCGCCGAGTTGCTCGGTGAGCTGGTGGCCGAGGGGGACGTGCTCGGGCTCGCCTGGGGGCGCTCGACGATCCACATGGCGCAGGCGCTGCGCGAGTTGCCGCCCTGCACGGTGGTGCAGCTGACCGGCGTCTACCACGCGGGCACGTCGGAGCGCGGCTCGGTGGAGGCGGTGCGGCGAGCCGCCGCGGTCTCCGGCGGCGACGCGCACCCGATCTACGCGCCGATGCTGCTGCCCGACCCGGCCACGGCCGCGGCGCTGCGCGCCCAGCCGGGCATCGCGGCGGCCTTCGAGTACTTCGACAAGGTCACGATCGCGGCGGTCTCCATCGGCTCCTGGGAGCCGGGGATCTCGACCGTCCACGACATGCTCGACAAGGAGGACCGGGAGCACTACTCGTCGCTCGGCGTGGCCGCCGAGATGTCGGCCCACCTCTTCGACTCGGACGGCCGCCGGGTCGGCCGTGACCTGGGGGAGCGGTGCATCACCGTGGAGGCCGAGCGGCTGCGCCGGATCCCCGAGGTGGTCGCCATCGCGGGCGGCCGCGGCAAGGCGGAGGCGATCGGCGCGGTGCTGCGCTCCGGGCTCGTCACCAGCCTGGTCACCGACACCACGGCCGCCGACCGGCTGTTGGCCCAACCGCCAGGACTCCGCCCGGCCATGGAACGCGCCGACCCCGACGAGCTGGTCTAGGGCCTGATCCACGAGGACCCAAAGGACAGGCCCTGGCCCGTCCTCCGGGTCCTCGCCCGGGCGGCGCGCCGCCGCCCGGGTCGCACGGCGCGGCCGTGCCACCCGCTTCGCGCGTCAGTGCGGATCTCGGCCATAATGACGTAGGAGCCGCAGCTCCCCACCCGCCGGAACCGCGCAACAGCAGGTGAGAGAGCGAGCGAGCATGAAGTTCCTCAACGACTCCCGACCGTCGTACGACCTGACCTACGACGACGTCTTCATGGTCCCGAACCGCTCGGCGGTCGGGTCCCGGCAGGCCGTCGACCTGGCCACCCCGGACGGCACCGGCACCACCATCCCGCTGGTGGTCGCCAACATGACCGCCGTCGCCGGGCGCCGGATGGCCGAGACGGTGTCCAGGCGGGGTGGCCTGGTGGTCATCCCGCAGGACATCCCGCTCGACGTGGTCACCGACGTCATCGCCTGGGTCAAGCAGCGCCACCTGGTGCTCGACACCCCCATCGTGCTGGCCCCCACCCAGACCGTGGGCGACGCGCTCGCGCTGCTGCCCAAGCGGGCGCACGGCGCCGGCGTGGTGGTCACCGGCGGTCGCCCGGTGGGCGTGGTGACGGAGGCCGACCTCAGCGGCGTCGACCGGTTCACCCAGCTGGGCGAGGTGATGTCCCGCGACCTGCTGCTGCTCGACGCCGGGATGGACCCGCAGCAGGCGTTCGACGTGCTGGACGGCGCGCACCGCAAGATCGCGCCGGCGGTCGGCGAGGACGGGCGGCTCGTCGGGATCCTCTCCCGCAAGGGCGCGCTGCGCGCCACGCTCTACACCCCGGCCACCGACGCCGCCGGCCGGCTGCGTGTCGCGGCCGCCGTCGGCATCAACGGCGACGTGGCCGGGCGGGCCGCGGCGCTGCTCGAGGCGGGCGTCGACACGCTGGTGGTCGACACGGCGCACGGCCACCAGGAGTCGATGATCAGCACCCTGCGGGCGGTCAGGGCGCTGCGTCCCGAGGTGCCGGTGGTGGCCGGCAACGTGGTCTCCGCCGAGGGCACCAGGGACCTGATCGAGGCCGGCGCCGACATCGTCAAGGTGGGTGTGGGCCCGGGCGCCATGTGCACCACCCGGATGATGACCGGCGTGGGCCGGCCGCAGTTCTCCGCGGTGCTCGAGTGCGCGGCCGAGGCCGCCAGGCACGGCAAGCACGTCTGGGCGGACGGCGGGGTGCGCCACCCGCGGGACGTGGCGATGGCGCTGGCCGCCGGCGCCTCCAACGTGATGATCGGCTCCTGGTTCGCCGGCACCTACGAGTCGCCTGGCGACCTCCAGCAGGCCGCCGACGGCCGGCTGTACAAGGAGAGCTTCGGCATGGCCTCGGCCCGCGCGGTGCGCGGCCGCACCGTGGAGGACTCGGCCTACGACCGGGCCCGCAAGGGGCTGTTCGAGGAGGGGATCTCGACCTCCCGGATGTATCTGGATCCGGCCAGGCCGGGCGTCGAGGACCTGATCGACTCGATCGTCGCCGGCGTCCGCTCGGCCTGCACCTACGCCGGTGCCGCCACCCTGTCCGAGTTCACCGAGCGGGCCGTGGTGGGCCTGCAGAGCGCCGCCGGATACGCGGAGGGCAAGCCGCTGCACGCCAGTTGGCAGTGACCCGGGCGCCCGGGCCGCGGCCGGCCTGACTCGGTCTGGTCTTTCCCCCGGCCCGGGTGTTCGGATGGGTCCATGAGCGAATCGACCCGCACGGGATACAGCGGCACGGGCCCCGGGGCCATCACCCCTGACGGCTGTGCCGTCGAGCACTGGCTGCGGCTGCGCCCGGGACAGGAGCCCGGGATCATCGCCTCCGCGGTGCCGGCCGGCGCCGGCATCCTCGGCACCACTCTCCTCGAACTTGGCTGCGGCGTGGGCCGGTTGACCCGGCCGCTGGTCGAGCGGGGGTTCACCGTGACCGCCGTGGACGAGTCACCGGAGATGCTGGCGCACGTGACCGGGGTCCGCACGATCCGCTCCACGATCGAGGGGCTCGACCTGGGCGGCGAGCGGTTCGACGTCGTGCTGCTGGCTTCGTTCCTGGTGCACGCCGGCGATCCGGCGGTGCGCGCCGGGATCCTGCGGGCCTGCCGGCGCCATGTCGCCGACGACGGCCGGGTGCTGATCCAGCGCGAGGGCGCGGACTGGCACGTCAGGGTGCCGCGCGAGTCGCGCACCGAACACGGCGTCACCCGGGTGGCCTCGGCCGAACCGGTGGACGAGGACACCTCGTCGATCCTGGTGGAGTACGAGTACGACGACGCCAGGTGGACCCAGCGGTTCCTCTCCCACCGCTACACCGAGAAGTCGTTCGCGGCCGCGCTGGCCAGGGCCGACCTCGCGGTGGAGGACGTGCTGACCGAGGACGGCACCTGGGTGCGCGCCCGGCCCGTCTGAGCGCGCCCCGCCCGCCCGGAATTCCCCCGTTGGTCAACTACAGTGCACGCACGAGGGCTTGAGCGAGACGCTACCGGCCCGTAACTTGATCCTCCGGAACCCCCCCACCGGCACGCCCTCGTGGCGTGTCGTCAGATTCCGGAGGACGTAAATGCTTCGTCGTCGGTTCGCCAAGGCCCTGTCCGCGGTGGTGCTCACCCTGGGCGCCGTGGCCGTCTCCGCGGCCCCAGCCACCGCGGCTCCGGCCGACAAGCCCCAGGTGCTCTCCAGCTGGACGCAGACCAGTGCGAGCAGCTACAACACCTGGCTGTCGGCGCGTAACAACCAGGGGGCCTGGTCCTCCTACGGCTTCGACTGGAGCACGGACTACTGCTCGAGCTCCCCCGACAACCCCTTCGGCTTCCCGTTCCAGACGGCGTGCGCGCGGCACGACTTCGGGTACCGGAACTACAAGGCCCAGGGCACCTTCGACGCCAACAAGGCGCGGCTCGACAGCGCCTTCTACAGCGACCTGCAGCGGGTCTGCGACAACTACTCGGGCGCCAGCGGCGCCTCCTGCGACGCGCTGGCCTGGACGTACTACCAGGCCGTCCGCGCCTTCGGCTGAGCCGAAGGGACCCCCGGCCGCGTGCCGGGGGTCCCCTTTTACGCGGATTTCCCGGCGGTCGGACGGCGAGTTCTAGCCGGCGTCGTTCCGGTCGGGGGCGGTCCGTCGGCCGAGGCGCGCCGTGGCCGGGTCCGAGGCCACCGGCTCCCGGGGCGAGCGCCCGCCGAGGACCCCGGCGCCGAGCACCAGCACCGTGAGCGAGAGCGTGACCAGGCCGAACGAGGCGCGCAGCGAGCCGATCTCGCCGATCATGCCGATCAGGGTCGGCGCGATGAGCCCGGTCGTGTAGGTGACCGTGGCCACGCCCGCGATGGCCTGGCTCGGGTTGGGGCCGCTGCGCCCGGCGGCCGCGAAGGCCAGCGGGATCACCACCGCGATGCCGACCCCGAGCAGCGCGAACCCGGCGATCCCCTGGGCCGGGACGCGGGCCGTCACCACCAGCGCCCCGCCGATCAGCGCGAGCACCCCGCTGATCCGGACCGTGCGCACCGGGCCCATCCGCCGCACCGCCGCGTCCCCGGCCAGCCGGGCGGCGGCCATGGTGCAGGCGAACGCCGTGTAGCTGGCCGCGGCGACCGCGTCCGAGGCGCCGGCGAGGTCGCGCAGGTAGACGCCCGACCAGTCCATGCTGCCGCCCTCGGCGAGGATCGCGCACATCCCCACCGCGCCGATCAGCAGCGCGGAGCGCGGCGGCAGCGCGAACCGGGGCGGCGGGTCCTCGTCCGGCCTGGCCCGCACGTCGAGCAGGCCCCGGCAGACCGGTAGCGCGACCACCGTCAACGCCAGTGCCACCAGCGGCAGATGGATTCGGGCGTCGATCTCCAGGGAGACCGCGCCGACCCCGACCGCGGAGCCGAGCAGCGCGCCCACCGACCACATGCCGTGCAGTCCGGACATGATCGACCGGCCGTGCTCGCGCTCCACGTCCACGCCCTGCGCGTTCATCACCACGTCGGCCATGCCGGACGACGCGCCGTAGACGAAGAGCAGCCCGCACAGCGCCACGGTGCCGGGCGCCAGCATGGGCAGCGCCAGCGCCGCGGTCCACAGCATCAGCAGGCCGCGGACCGCGGTGCGGGCCCCGAACCGGTGCATCACGCCGCTGGCCAGCGGCATGGTCAGCGCGGCGCCGAGCGCGGGGAAGGCCAGCGCCAGCCCCAACTGGAGGGTGGTGAGGTCGAGATGGTCCTTGAGCCAGGGGATGCGGGTGGCGAAGCTCCCGGCCACCGCGCCGTGCAGCGCGAAGACGACGCTGACGGACCGCCGGGCCCGGCGGATCCGGTCCTGATCGGCTATCGGGGGGTGCGACATCGACATGGGGCGCCCGCGTCTCTCGTGGTCTCTCTCGGGTGTGCCGGGGACGGCTCGGCCCGGGACGCGGGCCTTCCGTAAACTATCAGGAAGCCTTCCTGATAGAAAAGCCCACCGGAGAACCCCGCCGCCCGCCCACTCTGCGAGGATCACCACATGACCGCCCGCACCGCGACGCCGAGGACGGCCCGCGCCATCAACGACCGCATCGCCCTTGACCTGTTGGCCGCCGAGGGCCCGCTGACCGCGGCCCGGCTGCGCGAGCTCACCGGCCTCTCCAGGCCCAGCGTCGCCGACCTGCTCGGCAGGCTCGGTCGGGACGGCCTGGTCACCGTCGTCGGCGAGGCGGGGGAGGAGCGGCGCGGCCCCAAGGCCCGGCTCTACGGCCTGGTGGCGGAGCGGGCCCACGTCGCCGCGCTCGACGTCCGCACCGGCTCGGTCGCCTTCGCGCTTGCCGACCTCACCGGCCGGACCGTCGCCGAGCAGCGGCTGCCCGTCCCGACCGGGACCGGCGGCACGGTCGCCGCCATCCTCGACGCCCTCGACCTGGCCCTCGACGCGGCCGGCATCGACGCCCCGCACACCGCGGTCATGGGCGCCCCCGGCCTCGTCGACCCCGCCACCGGCGCGCTGCGGCCCACCGGCTCGCTGCCCGGCTGGCACGCCGAACTCCTCGCGGCGCTGCGCGCCCGGCAGGAGGGCCCCGTGCTGCTGGAGAACGAGGTCAACCTGGCCGGCATCGCTGAGCACCGGCACGGCTCCGTGGCGGACCTGGACAGCTTCGTGCTGGTCTGGCTCGGCCACGGGGTCGGCGCCGCCGTGGTGTTGGACGGCGCGCTGCGCCGCGGCGCCTCGGGCGGCGCGGGCGAGCTCGGCTTCCTGCCGGTGCCGGGCACCGGCGGCCTGCCCTCCGCGGCCGACTGCGAAGGCGGCTTCCACGCCCTCGGGTCGAGCGCGGCGGTCCGCGCCCTCGCCGTCGAGCACGGGCTGCCGGTCGACGCCGCGAGCGACGCCCCCGCCGCCGAGGCCGTGGAGCGCGCCGCCGTCGCCGAACCCGCCGGCGCCGCCGGTGCGTTCCTGACCGCCCTGGCCGAGCGCGTCGCCATCGCCATCGCCGGCGTGGCCGCCGTCATCGACCCCGGCTGCGTGGTGCTCGGCGGCGAGATCGGGCGCGCCGGCGGCCGGCCGCTCGCCGACCGCGTCGCCGCCCGGCTGCGCGCCGTCTCCCCGCTGGACACCGAGGTCAGGCCGGCCACCGTGACCGGCAGCCCGGTCCTCGCCGGCGCCCTGGTCACCGCGCTCGACGCCGCCCGCCGCGACCTGTTCGGGCCCGACCTCATCCGGTGAGCGCGCTCCGGGAGCTGTGAGCCGGCCCACAGCCCGGCATGATCCACCGCCGACCGTGGCAGACTGGTGGGCGTACCAGCGACACAACGCACTCCGGGGTCGGTGAAACTCCGAACCGGCGGTTATAGTCCGCGACCCGTCCGCTGCCAGCGGCCGGTTGACCAGGTGGAATTCCTGGACCGACGGTTAAAGTCCGGATGGGAGGCAGTGCGTGGCGGAGCGGTGCGCGGCGCACGCCGTGGCCGTCGGTCCATGAGACCGGCCGTGGCATGTCCCCGCCCCCGTGTCCGTTATGACGTCCCGCAGCCCCGGAACCGTGCCCGAAGAGGCAGGAGGATCCGGTGGCCGCCCCCGCAGCCGCAGCACGCGAGGCCCGTGAGGCCGACGCGATGCGCCGCGCCATCGAACTCGCCGCCCGCGGCCTCGGCAACACCAGCCCCAACCCCGTCGTCGGCTGCGTCGTCCTCGACGCCACGGGACGCCCCGTGGGCGAGGGCTGGCACCAGCGAGCCGGCGGCCCGCACGCCGAGGTCGACGCGCTGGCCGCCGCCGGGCCGGGCGCGCGCGGCGGCACCGCCGTCGTCACCCTGGAGCCCTGCGCCCACACCGGCCGCACCGGGCCCTGCGCCGAGGCCCTGATCGCCGCCGGCGTCGCCCGCGTCGTCTACGCCGTCGCCGACCCCAACCCCCAGGCCGCCGGCGGGGCCGCCGGCTTCGCCGCCGCCGGCGTCGACGTCGACGCCGCCACCGGGCCGCTCGGCGCCGAGGCGGCCGAGGGCAACGCCGCCTGGCTCACCGCCGTCCGGCACGGCCGCCCCCACGTGCACTGGAAGTACGCCGCCACCCTCGACGGCCGGACGGCCGCCGCCGACGGCACCAGCCGCTGGATCACCTCGGCCGAGGCCCGCGCCGACGTGCACCGGCTGCGCGCCGCCTCCGACGCCGTGCTCGTCGGCGCCGGCACCGCCCGCGCGGACGACCCCCACCTCGCCGTCCGCGGCATCCCCGGCGCCCGCCAGCCGCTGCGGGTCGTCCTCGACACCACCGGCACCGCCGTGCCGCCTGGCGCCCGCGTCCTCGACGGCACGGCCGCGACCCTGGTCGCCGTCGCCGACGACACCCCGCCCACGGCCACCGCCCACCTCGACGGCCACGCCGAGGTGGTCAGGCTGCCGCGCGCCGCCCACGGCCCGGGGCTCGACCTCACCGCGCTGCTCACCGCCCTCCACCGGCGCGACGTCCGGTCCCTGCTGCTGGAGGGCGGCGCCACCCTGGCCGGCGCCTTCGCCGCCGCGGGACTCGTCGACCGCGTCACCGGCTACCTCGCCCCGGCCCTGCTCGGCGCCGGGCCCCAGGCACTGAACGGCGCGGGAATCACCACCATCGCGGACGCGTTGCGCCTTCGCGTCACGGACGTGGACCGGATCGGCCAGGACCTGCGGATCAGCGCCGTTCCCGTCAACGCCCCCGTCCCCAAGGAGAGCTGAGTGTTCACCGGAATCGTCGAAGAACAGGGTGAGGTCATCGCGCTCGACCGCGCGGGCGACTCGGCGCGGCTGCGCCTGAGCTGCTCCGTCGTCACCGAGGGCACGGGACACGGCGGCTCCATCGCGGTCAACGGCGTCTGCCTGACCGTGATCGAGCTGGGCGAAGGCGAGTTCACCGCCGACGTGATGGCCGAGACCCTCTCCCGCTCCACCATCGGCGGCCTCGCCCCCGGTGACCGGGTCAACCTGGAACGCCCGATGGCGCTCGGCGACCGGCTCGGCGGCCACCTGGTCCAGGGCCACGTCGACGGCACCGCCACCCTCCTGGACCGCACCCCGGGCGACCACTGGGACCTCGTCACCTTCTCGCTGCCCGCCGAACTCGCCCGCTACGTGGTCGACAAGGGCTCCATCACCGTCGACGGCGTCAGCCTCACCGTGGTCGAGGCCGGCGAAGAACGCTTCTCGCTCGGGCTGATCCCCACCACCCTCGACCTCACCACCCTCGGCGCCAAGCGCCCGGGCGACCGGGTCAACCTCGAGGTCGACGTCGTCGGCAAGTACGTCGAGCGGCTGCTCGGCCACCGGGAGGTGAGGACCCGATGAGCGGTCTCGTCGACCAGCTCAACAGCACCGCCTTCACCGCCTTCGGCCAGCACGTCATCTGGTCCGACATGGTCGGCAACCTGGCCGGGCTCGCCGCCCTCGCCCTCGGCTGGCGCCGCTCCATCCTCACCTGGCCCGTCCAGTTCCTCTCCGGCCTCATCCTGATCGCCGCCTACGCCTCCGCCCAGCTCAGCGGGGGAGTGGGCAAGCAACTCCTGGTCATCACCGTCGCCCTGTGGGGCTGGCGGCAGTGGCAGCTCGGCCGGCACGGCACCGAAGAGGGGCGGATCACGGTCCGCTTCGCCTCCTGGCGGGAGCGCGGCGCGCTGGCGGCCGGCGCCGCCATCGGCACCCTCGCCGTCGGCGGCGTCTTCACCGCCTTCCCCGAGCTGTCCTGGAACCCCTGGCCGGACGCCTACATCTTCGTCGGCACCCTCGTCGCCATGGTCGCCCAGGCCCGTGGCCTGGTGGAGTTCTGGTTCGCCTGGCTGCTGGTCGACCTGGTCGGCGTCCCGCTGGCCTTCGACAGCGGCCTGCCCTTCTCCGGCCTGGTCTACGTCGTCTATCTCGTCCTCGTCCTGTGGGGCATGCGGGCCTGGTGGCTCAGCTCCCGCTCCCGCGACGTGCGGGGCGGAACCGTCCTGGAAGGAGCACCCGCGTGACCGTGCCACAGACCCGCGCCCACGAGGCCGGCGCCGATCCCGAACTCGTCCTGGACCCGATCGAGCGCGCCGTCGCCGACATCGCGCTCGGCCGCCCCGTGGTGGTCGTCGACCGCGCCGACCGCGAGAACGAGGGCGACCTGGTCGTCGCGGCCGAGCTGATCACCCCCGAGATCGTCGCCTTCATGATGAGCGAGTGCCGCGGCCTGGTCTGCGTGCCCATGGAGCCCGAGGACCTGGACCGGCTCGAACTCGGGCAGATGGTCGAGAAGAACACCGAGTCGATGGCCACCGCCTTCACCGTCTCGGTCGACGCCACCGCGGCGCACGGCGTCGGCACTGGCATCTCGGCCGCCGACCGTGCCACCACCATCCGGCTGCTCGCCGACCCGGCCGCCGTCCCCGCCGACCTCGCCCGCCCCGGACACGTCTTCCCGCTGCGCGCCCGCACCGGCGGCGTGCTGGTGCGCAACGGCCACACCGAGGCCGCCGTCGACCTCGCCAGGCTCGCCGGGCTGCGCCCGGCCGCCGCGATCTGCGAGATCGCCGCCGAGGACGGCACCATGCTCAGGCTGCCCGCGCTGCGGCGCTTCGCCCGCCGGCACGGCCTGCCGATCATCTCCATCGAGGACCTGATCGCCTACCGGCGCGCCGCCGGCGAGGAGGCCGGCCCCACCGTGCGCCGCGAGGCCGAGGTCACCCTGCCCACCGCGCACGGCGAGTTCCGCCTCCACGGCTACCGCTCCGCGGCGGACGGCGCCGAGCACGTCGCCCTGGTCGTCGGCGAGTTGGGCGACGGCGAGGACGTGCTCGTCCGGGTCCACTCCGAGTGCCTCACCGGCGACGTCCTCGGCTCCCAGCGCTGCGACTGCGGCCCCCAGAAGGACGCCGCGATGAACCGGATCCAGGCCGAGGGCCGCGGCGTGCTGCTCTACCTGCGCGGTCACGAGGGCCGCGGCATCGGGCTGCTGTCCAAGCTGCGCGCCTACCAGCTCCAGGAGGCCGGCCGGGACACCCTGGACGCCAACCTGGAGCTCGGGCTGCCCGCGGACGCCCGCGACTACGCGGTCGGCGCCCGCATCCTGGCCGACCTCGGCGTCCGCTCGCTGCGGCTGCTGACCAACAACCCGGAGAAGGTCACCGCGCTGGAACGGCACGGCCTGCGGGTCGCCGGGCGCGAGTCGATGCCGGTGCCCCCGAACGAGCACAACCTGCGCTACCTGCGGACCAAGCGGGACCGGATGGGCCACGACCTGCCGTGGCTCGACCAGGGCCCCGGCTCGTCCTGCGTCAACCAGTAACCCGTAACCAGCACCAGGAGGAAAGAACGTGAGCGGCAAGGGAGCCCCCGAGCTGACCGTGACCGGCGACACCGACCTGCGGGTCGCGGTGGTCGCCGCCCAGTGGCACCAGACAGTGATGGACGGGCTGCTGTCCGGCGCGCTGCGCGCCCTGAAGGAGCTCGGCGTGCCGGAACCGGCCGTGGTCCGGGTGCCCGGCAGCTTCGAACTGCCCTTCGCTGCCGAGTCCCTGGCCAAGAGCGGCTACGACGCGGTGGTCGCGCTCGGCGTCGTCATCCGCGGCGGCACTCCGCACTTCGACTACGTCTGCCAGGGCGTCACCCAGGGCCTCACCCAGGTCAGCGTCGGCCACGCCATCCCGGTCGGCTTCGGCGTGCTCACCTGCGACACCGAGGAGCAGGCCGTGGCCCGCGCCGGGCTGCCAGGCTCCTCGGAGGACAAGGGACACGAGGCCGCCACCGCCGCCGTGGCCGCCGCCACCACCCTCCGTGCGGTTCCCCGACCCCGGCGCGGCTGACCCTCCGCCACGCCGTAGGGTAAGAACACCATGGCCAACAAGACATTCGACGAGCTCTTCGCCGAGCTCCAGCAGAAGGCCGCCGAAGGCGACCCAGCCACCTCCCGCACCGCGGAACTGCTCGGCTCGGGGGTGCACGCCATCGGCAAGAAGGTCGTCGAGGAGGCCGCGGAGGTGTGGATGGCCGCCGAGCACGAGAGCGCCGACCGCACCGCCGAGGAGATCTCGCAGCTGCTCTACCACCTCCAGGTGATGATGGTCGCCTGCGGGATCTCGCTCTCCGACGTATACGCTCACCTCTGACACCTCCGTCGGCGCGCGCCCCAGGCGCCCGCCGACCCCCGTCCTCTCACACCGCTCGTCACTCCTCGCACGAAGGAAGCCCGTCCCATGCTGCGCATCGCCGTTCCCAACAAGGGGTCGCTCTCCGAGCCCGCGGCGGCCATGCTCCATGAGGCCGGCTACCGGCAGCGCAAGGACCGCCGCGAGCTGGTGTTGATCGACGCCGAGAACCAGGTCGAGTTCTTCTACCTGCGGCCGCGCGACATCGCCATCTACGTCGGCTCAGGGAAGCTGGACATCGGCGTCACAGGCCGCGACCTGCTGCTCGACTCGGGCGCCGAGGCCGAGGAGATCATGCGGCTCGGCTTCGCCGCCTCCACCCTGCGCTACGCCACCAGGCCGGGAACCGTGGGCGACGTCCGGGAGTTCGGCGGCCTGTCCATCGCCACCTCCTTCGCCGGCGTGGTCAGCGCGCACCTCGCCGAGCACGGCGTGGACGCCTCGGTGGTCCACCTCGACGGCGCCGTCGAGACCGCCATCCAGCTGGGCGTCGCCGAGGTCATCGCGGACGTCGTGGAGACCGGCACCACCCTCCGCAACGCGGGCCTGGAGATCATCGGGGAGCCGATCCTGGAGTCCGAGGCGGTCGTCATCAGGCGCACCGGCGAGGACGGCGACGAGGACCCCAAGGTCCGCCAGTTCCTGCGCCGCCTCCAGGGGGTGCTGGTCGCCCGCCGCTACGTGATGATGGACTACGACATCAAGGCCGAGCTGGTGGACAAGGCGGTGTCGCTCACCCCCGGGCTCGAGTCGCCCACTGTCTCCCCGCTGCACGACGAGGGCTGGGTCGCGGTCCGCTCCATGGTCCCCGTCCAGGACGCGCAGCGGATCATGGACGAGCTGTACGACCTGGGCGCCCGCGCCATCCTGACCACCGGCATCCACGCCGCCCGCCTCTGACCCGGGAGCCGGCATGACGAGCGAGACCGGCGAGAGCGCCGCCTCCCAGGCCGGGGCGGTGCCGGCGCTGCCGGTCACCTTCCGGCCGGTGTTGACCAGGATCGTGCTGTTGACCATCGGCGCCGTCGTGTTCGGCGTGCTGCTGCTGATCGCCCTGCTGCTGCCGGAGGGCCTGACGGCCACCGGCACCCTCAGCGACCGGGCCTCGCTCGTCGCCAGCGGCGCCGCGGTGTTCGGCGTGACGGCCCTGCTCAGCCGGCCGCGGGCCACCGCGGACGCCGAGGGCCTCACCGTCGTCAACCTCACCACCAAGCGGCGGCTCGCCTGGGCCCAGATCGTGCGGGTCACCCTGCGGCCGGGCGACCCCTGGGTCTCGCTCGACCTGGCGGACGGCACCGTGCTGGCCGTGATGGCCATCCAGCCCGGCGTCTCCCGGCAGCGGGCGCTGGCCGACGCGAAGGCGCTCCGCGCGTTGGCCGAGGCCCACGGCACCGCCGACCACTGAGCCGCCGCCGACGAGGCGGCGGCCCTTCAGGCCGTCAGTCCCGGGGGATACCGCGGGACGACAGCACCTCGCCGTACGCCTGCATCAGGTCGGAGAGCCGCAGCGTGGCCAGCTCCTGCCTGGTCGGCGACGCCCCCGACTCCGAGAGCCGCACGTCGCGGAAGGCGCAGGCCGACTCGTAGAGCGTGCGCAGGAAACGGCCGTTGCCCAACTCGTCGATCCAGCCCTCGTCCACCACGTGCAGGGAGATGCTGCGCAGTTCGTCCAACGCCTCGGCGTCCCAGACGTCCCCGTGCTCCTCGGCCAGCAACCCGCCGATGGCCGTGAGCTCCCTGGGGGAGTAGCTGGGGAACTCCACCCGGGCGGCGAACCGCGAGCCGAGCCCCGGGTTGGCGGCCAACAGCCGGTCCATCCCGGCCGGATAGCCGGCGAGGATCACCACCAGGTGCTCCCGGCTGTCCTCGGCCCGCTTCAGCAGCACCTGCAAGGCCTCGTCGCCGTACGCGTCGCCCTTGCTGTAGCCGGAGTGCACCAGGCTGTACGCCTCGTCGATGAACAGCACCCCACCAAGCGCCGAGTCGATCAGCCGGTTCGCCTTGACCGCCGTCTGACCCAGGAACTCCCCGACCAGATCGGCCCGTTGGGCCTCCACCAGCCGGTCGTGGCTGAGCAGGCCGAGCGCGTGGAACACCCGGCCGAGGATCCGCGCCACCGTGGTCTTGCCGGTGCCCGAGGGGCCGGAGAACACGAAGTGCCGCTTCGGCGGCTGCACCGGCAGCCCCTGTCCTGAGCGCAGCCGCGCCATCCGCAGCTGCGCCGACATCGCCCGCACCTGCTCCTTCACCGGCTCGAGGCCGACCATCCGGTCGAGCTCGGCCAGCGTGCTGGCCAGCAGCGTGGGATCCGGCGCCGGCGGCGCCCCGCCGGTCACCGCCACCCCGGGGCTCGCGTGGGCGTGCACCGGTCCTGACCAGGGGGCCGCCCCGGCCGGGCGGTCGCCGCCGGGCGGCGGGGTGGGCGACGGCACCCGCCGGCCAGGGCCGCCGTCCTCCTGGAGCGCCTCGAGACCGCCGCGCAGCCCCGCAGGCAGCGGCCCGGTCAGCAACTCGCCCGAGGCACCGGTGAAGTGGGCGATCTCCGGGTCCTCGACGCCGAGCGCGGTCAGCCGCACCGCCGTGTCCATGAACTCCGGATCCGCCTCGTGCACCGCGCGGTAGAGCGGTATCGCCGCCGCGCTGCGCCCGCTGCCCTCCCGGGCCCTGGCCAGCCAGTACCGCAGCTCCTTGCGCTGCGGCTGCTCGCTGCGGCAGCGCATCAGCGCGGCCGTGAGCAGCGGCTCCGCCTGGTCGAACATCTCCAGCCTGACCCGCGCCATCCCGGCGAACAGGCCGGCCTCCACGCCCAGTTGGGGATCGTCGGTGAGGTTCGCCGTGTACCGGTAGAGCCCCTCCCAGTCCTTGGAGAGGTAGCACCGGCAGGCGTGCAGGAAGCGCGCGAACGGGTCGCTCTCCGGCGCCGGGCACTGGGCCAGCGCCTGGTCCAACTCGGCCATCCGGCGGCCGTCGAGCAGCTGTGAGGCGTGCGCGAGTAACAGGTCGCGCTCGGTCTCGAGCACCGGCTGCACCCACCAGCCGAGCCAGTACCAGGAACTTAACGGGCGCCGGTGGCGGGCGCGTTGCTCGCCGAAGCGGCCCCGGTTGCGGAACATCTGGCGGAGCGCGGCCGGCACCTCGCTGCGCAGCGCGTGCAGCCCGAGCCAGGCGTCCGCCATCCCCGGGTCCTCGCGGACCGCCACCCGGAACTCCTCCTCGGCCTCCGGATAGGCCGCGGCCGTGTAGGCGTCCACCCCTCGCAGCCAGGCCAGGTCCGCCCCGCTCGGCGGCCCGTGCGCACCACGCGTGCCAGCGTTCATGACGACCCCCACAACGGGTTACCGCTGCCTGCGCCCAGTGCCCGGAGGGCCTCACTCGCAGGCATCGTAGCTGTCACCCCTCGGTCTCATCAGGATATCCGCATGGGGCTCCGACGGATCTTCGGCGAAGTGCCGACGCTCCGCGACGACCCAATCCCGCCAGAATCCGGCCAGTTCGGGACCGTCCCGCTCGCGCCCGCGGGCCCAGGCGGTCTCCGCCGGCACCCGGAGCCAGACCAGGAACGCCAGGTGGGGCCGCACCGCCCGCCGGCCCGCGCCCACTCCTTCGAGCAGCACCACGGGTGCCGGCGGGAACGACACGGCGCGGGTGAACGCCCGCCGCTCCCAGTCGTACGCCTGGTAGCCGGCCGGCTCGTCGCGGGACAGCGGGTCGAGCACCCCGGCGGTGAGCCGGTCGGTCCAGTCGAAGAACGCCTCGTGGCTGGCGAGGTCGTCGAGTCGCACCACGGGGGCGCCGCCGAGTGCCGTGGCGAGCCGGCCGGCCAGGGTGCTCTTGCCGGAGCCCGCGTGGCCGTCGATCGCCACCAGCCGCGTCCGGCCGCAGCTCGGCGGCAGGGCGGACAGCCTGGCGGCGAGCCGGTCGAGCCCGGCGCGCGCGTCCGACTCGTGGGGGGCGGGGGAGATCATCACGGAAAGCCTAACGAAGGCCGCCCCGGAGGTGTGGGCGGCTCCGGCGTCACAGGTCGACACCAATATCGCTCCGCGCGTTCGTGTGCGGATTACTGGCCGTGGCGGCGCGCACGCACGATAGTGGTGACCTGTAGCGCCTGACTCACCGCGTTCCGCAGCCGTTCGGAGACGACCCCGGGAGACAAGCACGTGACCACGACGCCACGCCGAACCGTCCTCGCCGCCGCCGTCGCGGCGGCGGTCGGCACCACCGCCAGCCTCACCACCGGTTCCGCCACCGCCGCCGCCCCCTCGGGACCCGAGCGCCGCGGCCGGCGCGCGGAGCCGGAGTCCAGCATCGAGTACCGGGGCTGGGTCACCGCGGCCGACTGGTCGTCGGGCACCGCCCAGGGCGTCTCCGTGGTCTCCACGGGCCGCGCCGGCGTGGTGCTCTCCCGGGCTGTCGGCACCGTCGACTACACCGACCCGCACACCGGCACCACCAGGGCCTACGAGTACGCCACCTGGCTCTCCCCGACGCACCGCGCGGCCACGCAGGCGACCGAGCTGATCGCCTCCTGGAACGCCGACACACCCGCCGGCACCTTCGTCCGGATCGAGATGGCCGGCCGCTACTCGGACGGCTCCGACACCCCCTGGTACACCCTGGGCGTCTGGGCCGCCGGCGACGCCGACATCCGCCGCACCTCGGTCGACGACCAGGAGGACGGCAAGTCCACCGTGTGGACCGACACCTTCGCCATCGACGACGCGGCCAGCGGGCTGCGCCTGGCCACCTACCGGCTTCGGCTGACGCTCTACCGGCGGCCGGGCGGCGGGGCGACCCCGAAGGTCTGGCGGGTGGGCGCGATGACCTCAGCCGTGCCCGACCGCTTCGAGGTGCCGGCCAGCACGCCCGGCGTCGCGGCCGGCGTCGAGCTGACCGTGCCGAGCTACTCGCAGAACGTCCACATCGGCCGGTACCCGGAGTACGACAACGGCGGTCAGGCGTGGTGCAGCCCCACCTCGTCCCAGATGATCATCGAGTCCTGGGGCCGCCGCCCCACCGCCGAGCAACTGGCCTGGGTCGACCCGGAGTTCAGCGACCCCCAGGTCTGCCACGCCGCCCGCCAGACCTACGACTACCAGTACGGCGGCTGCGGCAACTGGCCCTTCAACGCGGCCTATGCGGCCACCTACCGCGACATGCAGGGCGTGGTCACCAGGATCGCCACCCTCGACGACGCCGAGCGGCTGATCGCGGCCGGCATCCCGGTGATAACGTCCCAGTCCTTCATCGCCAGCGACCTCGACGGCGTCGGCTACGGCACCTCGGGCCACCTGATGACGGTGATCGGCTTCACCGCCGGGGGCGACGTCGTCGCCAACGACCCCAACGCCGACGACAACGCCGGCGTGCGCCGGGTCTACCAGCGCCGGCAGTTCGAGAACGTCTGGCTGCGGACCAAGCGCTACGACGCCAACGGCGTGGTGCGCGGCGGCAGCGGCGGCGTCTGCTACCTCTACTTCCCGGCCGCGCCGACGGCCGCGCAGCGGCGCGCGCTGGCCTGCGTGGGCGTCAGGTGACGACCGGCCGGCGGCGGGCGCCGCTCCGGCACGGACTGCTCGCCGCCGCCGTCGTGGCCGCCCTGGCCCTGGTGCCGGGCGCGGCCGCGGCCACGCCGGGTGAGGGGGTGACCGCCGAGACCCTGGCCACCGGCACCTCGGCCGGTGCCCTCGACCTCACCACCTCGGGCCCCACCGACGTCACGACGCGGGTGATCACCGTGGCGCCCGGCGGCTCGACCGGCTGGCACTACCACCCGGGCCGGCTGCTGGCGATCGTGGCCTCCGGCACCCTCACCCGCACCCTCGACGACTGCACGGTCGAGGTCTCGTCGGCCGGCGAGACCGTCCTCGAGCCAGCCGGCGCCGAGCACGTGCACGTCGGGCGCAACCTGGGGACGGAGCCCGTCGTTCTCTACGCGACCTACTTCGTGCCCGAGGGAAGCCCGCTGGCAGTCGACGCCGAGGATCCCGGCTGCGACGCGGGCGGCTGACGGTCGGCTACCATCCCGGTCCGACCACCCACACGCAACCCGACGTGGGCCGCCGAAACCCGGCGGCCCGGCACGTCACCTGCCGACACCCGCAGGAGGAAGCGCGATGACCCTCGCCGAACACCCGCCGGCCCCGACGCCCGTGCGGCGCCGGATGCCCGCCCCAGAGTCCCGTGAACTGCTCGGCCTGGTCCGGGAGTTGATCCGACGGGAGATCCGGCCGACGGCCGCCGACGAGGAGGCCGCCGGGATCTTCCCCCGCGAGCTGTTCTCCCGGCTCTCCGCCACCGGGCTGCTGGCCCTGCCCTACCCCGAGGAGTACGGGGGCGGCGACCAGCCGTACGAGGTGTACCTCCAGGTGCTCGAGGAGCTCGGCGCGGCCCGGCTCACGGTGGCGCTCGGCATCAGCGTCCACACCCTCGCCTGCCACGCCCTGGCCGGCTACGGCACGGCGGAGCAGCGTTCCTGGCACCTGCCGCAGATGCTCGGCGGCGGGCAGCTCGGCGCCTACTGCCTCTCCGAGCCCCAGTCGGGCTCCGACGCCGCCAGCCTGCGCACCAGGGCCAGGCGGGAGGGCGACGACTGGGTGCTGACGGGCACCAAGGCCTGGATCACCCACGGCGGGATCGCCGACTTCTACACCGTGCTGGCCCGCACCGGCGGCGAGGGCCCCCACGGCGTCACGGCGTTCCTGGTACCCGGTGGCGCCCAGGGGCTCTCCGCGGCCCCGCCCGAGCGGAAGATGGGGATGGGCGGATCGCCCACCGCCCAACTGCACTTCGACGAGGTGCGGATCGCCGACGCACGCCGCATCGGCGAGGAGGGGCAGGGCTTCGCCATAGCGATGGCCGCCCTGGACTCCGGCCGGCTCGGCATCGCCGCCTGCGCGGTGGGCGTGGCCCAGGCCGCGCTCGACGAGGCCGTGGCGTTCACCACGGCCAGGCGGCAGTTCGGCCGGCCCGTCGCCGACTTCCAGGGGCTGCGGTTCACGCTGGCCGACATGGCCACCGGGATCGAGGCCGGGCGCGCGCTCTACCTGACCGCCGCCCGGCTGCGGGACGCCGGCGAGCCGTTCGGTCAACAGGCGGCGATGGCCAAGCTGTTCTGCACCGACCTGGCCATGCGCGTCACCACGGACGCCGTGCAACTGCTCGGCGGCTACGGCTACACGGCCGACTTCCCCGTCGAGCGCTATCTGCGGGAGGCGAAGGTGCTCCAGATCGTGGAGGGCACCAACCAGATCCAGCGCGCGGTCATCGCCCGGCACCTCGTCGGCCCCGAGGAACGCTGAGGTCGGTCAGGCGGCGCGCTCCATCGTCCGCACCCCGGTGGCCGGTCGGCTGCCGGGGCCGGCGGCGTGGGAGAACGGCTGGAGCCGCCAGTCGAGGCCCTCGGGCAGCGCCACGACGGCGCTCTCCGGGTGAATGCTCGCCAGCGGCACGGGAGTCAGCCCGTCCTCGGCGGCGAGCCGCCCCGAGCCGGGGCAGATGGTCAGCCCGAACGGATTCCACGGCTTCGGGCAGAGCGCGTGCTGCGGCAGCGGCTCGCCCAGGCCCTCCAGGGCGATCGGCCGCGAGCAGTCGGGGCAGACGACGCGGAACAGATCGGCGTCGGCCCGATCGTCCTCGAAGTCCTGGTCGTCGTCCTCGAACTCCGGCATTCCGCCGGATGGTTCGGAACGGAGTGGCTTCACTGAGCGCATGTACATCCCCCTAGGACGGCGCAGCGGCGTTGGCCACAGCAAGCACTTCCCGCCCCTTTCGACGAATAATCGTGAAGACGAACCGCAGGTGGACGCGTGTTTGTGTCGTTCGTCACACAACTGTTGTGGAACTGTCCCCGGTTCTTTCCCCGGGCGTCGCGCGGAGGCCCCCGCGCCCGGATCCAGGTAGGTTACGGACCGTGGAGGAACTGGACCGGCGCATCGTGGAACTGCTCGTCAAGGACGGGCGGATGAGCTACACCGACCTGGGCAAGGCCACCGGCCTTTCCACCTCGGCCGTCCACCAGCGGGTGCGGCGCCTCGAACAGCGCGGCGTGATCCGCGGCTACGCCGCCATCGTCTCGCCCGAGGCGGTCGGCCTGCCGCTCACCGCGTTCATCTCAGTGAAGCCGTTCGACCCCAGCGCCCCCGACGACATCGCGGAGCGGCTCGCCGGGGTGGCCGAGATCGAGGCGTGCCACAGCGTCGCGGGCGACGAGAACTACATCCTCAAGGTCAGGGTGGCCGCCCCCGCCGACCTGGAGCACCTGCTGGCCAGGATCCGCACGCTGGCCGGCGTCTCCACCCGGACCACCGTCGTCCTCTCCACCCCCTACGAGGCGCGGCCGCCGCACGTCTGACCCGGTCACCGGCACCCCGCGCCAGGCGGGCCGCGCCGAGCCGGGAGACTTGGGGCATGACCGAGAGCACCGCCCCGCACGACCCGCCGCGCACCGTCCTGCTGCGCCGCGGCGAGGTCCACAGCCCAGCCGACCCCTTCGCCACGGCCATCGCCGTCCAGGGGGACCGCGTCGCCTGGATCGGCTCGGAGAGCGCCGCGGACTCGGTGGCCGCCACCGCCGACGAGATCGTGGACCTCGACGGGGCGCTGGTCACCCCCGCCTTCACCGACGCCCATCAGCACGCCACCAGCACCGGGCTCGCCCTCACCGGGCTCGACCTGGCCGCCGCCGCCGACCTGCCGGCCGCCCTCGCGCTGATCCGCGCCCACGCCGCGACCGCGCCCCCGGACGGCGTGCTGCTCGGCCACGGCTGGGACGCCGCCCGCTGGCCGGAGCGGCGCACCCCGACCCGCGCCGAGCTGGACGAGGCCGCCGGCGGCCGTCCCCTCTATCTGAGCCGCGTCGACGTGCACTCGGCGCTCGTCACCACCGCGCTGCTGCGGCGGATCCCCGGCATCACCGGGCTCCGCGGCTACGCCCCGGAGGGCCCGCTCACCACCGACGCCCACCACGCCGCGCGCCGCGCCGCGCACGCCACCGTCTCCACCGCCCAGCGCACCGCGGCGCAGCGGGCCGCGCTGCGGCACGCCGCGTCCCTGGGCATCGGCTCGCTGCACGAGTGCGGCGGCCCCGACATCTCCAGCGAGGACGACCTCACCGGGCTGCTCGCGCTGGCGGCCGCCGAACCGGGACCGCGGGTCTTCGGCTACTGGGGCGCCCTGGTCACCGACCTCAAGGAGGCCGAGGCCATCCGCGAACTCGGCGTCGTCGGCGCCGGCGGCGACCTGTTCGTCGACGGCTCCCTCGGCTCGCACACCGCCCACCTGCGGCAGCCGTACGCCGACGCCGACCACACGGGCGCCGAGCACCTGACCGTCGACGAGGTGGCGCTCCACGTCGCCACCTGCACAGAGGCCGGGCTCCAGGCCGGCTTCCACGCCATCGGCGACGCCGCGATCGACGGCGTCGTGGCGGGCATGCGCGCCGCGGCCGAGCGGGTCGGCCTCGACCGGGTCCGCGCGCTGCGGCACCGCGTGGAGCACGCCGAACTGCTCACCGAGCGGTCCGTCGAGGCGCTGGCCGACCTGGCCATGACGGCCTCCGTGCAGCCCGCGTTCGACGCCGCCTGGGGCGGCCCCGACGGCATGTACGCGCGCCGGCTCGGCGCCGAGCGCGCCGCCGCGCTCAACCCGTTCGCCGCCCTGCTGCGGGCCGGCGTCCCCCTCGCCTTCGGCTCGGACGCGCCGGTCACCCCGCTCGACCCGTGGGGCGCCCTGCGGGCCGCCGCCTTCCACCGGACCGAGCGGCACCGGATCTCGGTGCGCGCCGCCTTCGCCGCCCACACCAGGGGAGGCTGGCGGGCCGTCGGCCGCGACGACGCCGGCGTGCTGGTGCCCGGCGCGCCAGCCGACTACGCGATCTGGCGCACCGACGAGCTGATCGTCCAGGCCCCCGACACCCGGATCGTCCGCTGGTCCACCGACCCCCGCTCCGGCACGCCTGGACTGCCGGACCTCAGCCCCGGGGCGCCGCTGCCCGAGTGCCTGCGCACCGTGGTCGCCGGCCGCACGGTATACGACCGGCTGAACGAGTGATCCGGCGCCCCTCGATACCGCCGAACGATGTGCGCTCCGCCTGTCGAACTTCCGCACCCACTCCGCACTGACCTGGCCCTTTGAGGAAGACGCGCAGGTGGGAGTGCTGTTGACAGGCGGCGGTCGTCGAGGGGTAGGTTCGGCCGGGTCCACCACAGGACGTCCGGTCGGCGCTCCTCCGCGCAGTCGACGAACGCCGCTGGGCCAGAGGGCGGGGTGCCGGACCGGCGCTTCGCCAGCGGGAGCCAGGTCCAGCGGGTCCGCGGCACGGGGGCGGAAGGCTTCGTCCGTCCGGCTGGTGCGACCCGGGCGGGGCCCGGACGCTCAGTAGACAACGGCTTTCGGTCGACCCGCAGCCAGCGGGTCCCGGGTCGGACCGAAGGGCGCCGGGTCCCGATCCGCCGCTGATCGCTCTTTCGGGGTACGGTCATTCATCATCGCCCGCTCAGCAGAGAGGCCACGACCGTGCCATCGGGCCCAGACACGACGACGAGCCGTGAGACCGACGGCCCAGGTCAGGACGGTGCTCCACCCCGCGCCGCGACCGCCGTCGCGGAGACCGGCACCACCCCCGCCGCGCCCCGCCGCCCCGGTCGGCTGCGGCGGCTCGCCGGCGGCGGCCGGCGGCACTGGCGGGCCGGGGTGGAGGCCCTGGTGGCCGGCCTCGCCCTCGCGCTGTCCTTCCCGCCGTTCGACCTGTGGCCGCTCTCGGTGCTCGCGGTGGCCGCGTTCTCGCTGCTGACGCACAACAGGACCGGCCGGCAGGGCGCCTGGCTCGGCCTGGCCTTCGGCTGGCCGTTCTTCCTGCTGCTGCTGAGCTGGCTGCGGGTCATCGGCTGGGACGTCACCATCGGCCTGGCGCTCGTGGAGTCGCTGTTCCTGGTCGCGATGGGCGCCGGGCTCGCCCGCACCTCGCGGCTGCCGCTCTGGCCGCTGTGGACGGCCTGCCTCTGGGTGGCCCAGGAGTGGGCGCGGGACCGGATCCCGTTCGGCGGCTTCCCCTGGGGCCGGCTGGCCTTCGCCAACACCGCCACCCCGTTCACGCCGCTGGCCGCGCTCGGCGGCGCCCCGCTGGTCACCTTCGCCGTCGCGCTGAGCGGTGCCCTGCTGGCCTGGGCCGCGGTGCGGCTGCTCCGGGCCAGGCGGCGCGACGCCGAGGAGCCGCCGCCCGGCCCCCGGGCCCAGCTGCCGGTCGTCGGGGCGGTCGGCCTGGCCGCGGCGGTCGCCGCCGTCGGCTACGCCGTGCCGGTGCCCACCGGCGCCGACGACACCGTCTCGGTCGCCGTGGTCCAGGGCAACGTGCAGCAGCCCGGCATGGACTTCCTCGGCCGCCCGATGCTGATCCTCAACAACCACGTCGACGCGACGCTCGAACTGGCCGCCGACATCGACGCCGGGCGCGTCGAACGACCCGATCTCGTGATCTGGCCGGAAAACGCCTCCGATCTCGACCCCTACCAGAGCAGCGAGGCGCGCGTCGCCATCGAGCGCGCCGTCCAGGCGGTGGGCGTGCCCATCCTGGTGGGCGCCCTGGTCGACCACCCCACCCGGGACGGCTACGTCGAGAACCAGGGCATCGTCTGGGACCCGGAGACCGGCCCGGGCGACTCCTACACCAAGCAGCACCCGGTGCCGTTCGGCGAGTACGTGCCCTTCCGCGAGCAGCTGAGCACCTTCATCAGCCGCCTGGAGCGGGTGCCCCGCGACTTCTACCCCGGCGACCACACCGGCGTCCTCGACGTCGGCCCGGCCCGCCTCGGGGACGTCATCTGCTTCGAGGTGGCCTACGACGGCATCGTCAGGGACACCGTCAACGACGGCGCCCGGGCCCTGGTCGTGCAGACCAACAACGCCACCTACGGCAACACCGGCCAGCCGGAGCAGCAGCTGGCCATGTCCCGGCTGCGGGCCGTGGAGCACGGCCGGGCCATCATCACCGCGGCCACCAGCGGCATCAGCGCCGTCGTCGCCCCGGACGGCCGGATCGAGCAGCGGACCGAGGAGTTCACCCAGGACGTGCTGACCACCGAGCTGCCGCTGCGGGACGGCAGGACCGTCGCCGACCGGATCGGCGCGGCTCCCGAGTGGATCCTGGCCGGCGCCGGGCTCGCCGCCTGCGCCCTGGTCGTGGTGCGGGCCCGTCTGGAGCGCAAGGGCCGCCGCGGGTGACGCCGCCCGGCCGGGTGCTGGTGATCATCCCGACCTACAACGAGGCCGCCACCCTCGCCCCGCTGATCGCCCGGCTGCGCGCCGCCCGACCCGACTGCGACGTGCTGGTGGCCGACGACGACAGCCCGGACGGCACCGGCAAGATCGCGGACGAGATCGCCGCGGCCGACCCCGCCGTGCACGTGCTGCACCGGCCGGGCAAGGAGGGTCTCGGCGCCGCCTATCTGGCCGGCTTCCGCTGGGGACTGGCCCGCGACTACGACGTGCTGGTGGAGATGGACGGCGACGGCTCCCACCAACCCGAGGAGCTGTCCCGGCTGCTGACCGCGCTGCGCGGCGCCGACCTGGCGATCGGCTCCCGCTGGGTGCCAGGCGGCCGGGTGGTGCACTGGCCCAAGCACCGCGAGCTGCTGTCCCGCGGCGGCAGCCGCTACTCCCGGCTGCTGCTCGGGCTGCCGCTCAGGGACGTGACCGGCGGCTTCCGGGCGTTCCACCGACGGGTGCTCGAGGGCCGGCTGCTCACCGAGGTGGCGTCGCAGGGTTACTGCTTCCAGGTCGACCTGGCCCACCGCGCGGTGCGGGCCGGCTACCGGGTGGTCGAGGTGCCGATCACCTTCGTGGAGCGGAGCGAGGGCGACTCCAAGATGAGCCGGGAGATCGTGTTCGAGGCGCTGTGGCGCGTCACGGCCTGGGGGGTCGCCGCGCGGCTAGGTCCTGTCCCGGCGGTCTTCGAGGATCAGCCCGCGTCGTCAGATGCGGTGGATCGCAAGGCGCCGGATCGCAGCTCATACTTGGCCGTATTCGCGCGATTCGGTAACGCAGCGAGGTGCCGTAGCTGGCGGCGCGGGCCCGAAGAAGGTCGCCGGGACAGGGCCTAAGGCCCGGAGCGTTTCGGGAAGGCGCCCCGGCCAGGCACACTTGACCCATGACGACCGGCAGGCCGAACCCGTATGGCAACCAGGGCGCCACCAGCGTCCGTCCCGTCCGCAGGCGTCGCCGCGCGCTGCCGCTGCTGCCGCTCGCCGTGGCGGCCTGGGCGTTGCTGGAGATCTATCTGCTGATCCTGCTCGGCGACATCACCGGTGGGCTCGTCATCTTCCTGGTGCTGGTCGCCGGATTCCTGCTCGGCGGCGTGGTGATCAAGCGCGCCGGCAGCCGGGCCTGGCAGCGGCTCGCGGCCAGCCTGCGCCCGGAGGGCGCACCCGCGGACGACCGCGGCGGCAACGGCCTCGCCATGCTGGGCGGCCTGCTGCTGATGGTGCCCGGGCTGCTGTCCGACCTGGTCGGACTGCTCTGCGTCTTCCCGCCCACCGCGGCGCTGCTGCGCAAGGGCGGCGCCCGCTACCTGCGCCGGCGGGGTGGCCCGCTGGGCGAGGCCTACCGGGAGGCCAGGGTCGCCAGGGACCGGATGCGGGTGCGGCGGCCCGACGGCAGGGTGGTGCCGGGCGAGGTGGTCTCCGACGAGGACGAGGACCAGGCCCCGAAGGGCAACCGCGACCGCGGGGACGACTGAGACCGAGCCGAGGGGCGAACCCCTCGGCTCCGGATCAGCCGCTCGTCGAGAGCCACGCGGACGAACACGCAGACAAAAGGGCCGGGTCACAGCTGTGTGACCCGTGCCCCTGGTCTGCTCGTGGGCTCAGCGGTGGTGCCGCACGGCTAGGCCGTCTTGCGGCTGTCGCGCGGGTGCACCGCGATGTTCATCGCGCCGGAGCGCAGGACCGCCAACCGCTCGGCCAGCACCTCCTCAAGCTCCTCTCGGGTGCGGCGCTCCATCAGCATGTCCCAGTGCGTGCGCGCGGGCTTGGCCTTTTTCTCCTCCGGTCCCTCGCCGTCCACCAAAAGGGCCTGGGAGCCGCATACCTTGCATTCCCACTCCGGCGGGATCTCGGCCTCCACCGAGAACGGCATCTCGAACCGATGCCCATTTCGGCATGCGTACTCCACCGCCTGCCGCGGCGCCAGGTCGATGCCGCGGTCCGTCTCGTAGCTGGTCACCACGAGCCGCGTGCCGCGAAGAGCTCGCTCACTCATGAATCGTGCCTCCCGGGCTTGTCGCCCACAGGACAAGTGTCGCTGTCGTCATCATCAGGTCAACGTCCGGTCGGCGGTGAAGATTCCCGTTGCGGGTCATGCGTCGCCCGTCGTACCGCCCCTTCTTGTACCCACCGGCGTCCGGTTTGTCACATCTGAACAGGATATGTCACCCGGCGTCCGCACATGACGGCCCGGGGTAACGGCTCATCCGGCGGGACCGAGAGCGAAGGATACCCGTCCGGGGCCGCTCCTCGAAATCCATTCCGGATTCCGTCTCCCGGATCGCGAAGACCCGCAGGAAGAACTGCGCCAGCGGCCCGATGGCCAGGGCGTAGACCACGGTGCCGACGCCCGCCGTGCCGCCCAGCAGCACGCCCGCGGCCAGCACCGACACCTCGAGGCCCGTGCGCATGAGCCGGATGGACCGACCGGTGACCCGGTGCAGGGCGGTCATCAGCCCGTCCCGCGGCCCCGGGCCGAACCTGGCCGATATGTAGAGGCCCGTGGCCGCGCCATTGAGCACGACCGCGCCCAGCATCAGCGGAACGCGCGCCCCGAGCCCCGTGATCTCGGGGAGCAGCGACAGCGCCGCGTCCATCGTCGACCCGATCAGCAGCACGTTCGACACGGTGCCGAGACCGGGGCGCTCCCGTAGCGGGATCCAGAGCAACAGCACCAGCGCGCCCGTGATGTTCACCACCATGCCGATGGAGAGCCCGATGCGCTCGGACATGCCCTGGTGGAACACGTCCCAGGGATCGAGCCCGAGCCCGGCCCGGACCATCAACGCCATGCTCAGCCCGTAGAGGGTGAGCCCGCCGTACAGCTGGAGGAGGCGGCGCGGCAGTCGCTTCTTCACTTCTGGTCTCCCGTCGACAGGGCCCGCTGGCACGAGTGGCCCGATACGTGTCACTCTGAGGGGCGACTGGACCCGGAAACCATGGCCAATATCGGAGAGGTGGCCTGCTCTCGTGCCTCAGTGGACCTCGACCATCGGCGCCGCGCAACTCGCCAGGCTGCTCACCTCAGGGGAGGGCCACCACGGGGCCTCGACCGGGGCGCGCCGCCAGCCCGCCTACCGCGTGCTTGCGGACGGGATCCGGCTGCTCGTCCTCGAAGGGCGGGTGCCGGTCGCGGCCCGGCTGCCCGCCGAACGCGAGCTGGCCGGCGCCCTCACCGTCAGCCGGACCACCGTCGCCACCGCCTTCGAGGCGCTGCGCGCCGACGGCTTCCTGGAGTCACGGCGCGGCTCCGGCAGCTGGACGGCGGTGCCGCCCGGCAGGCCGCTGCCCGGCCGGGCGCTCGAGCCGCTGCCGCCGGACGCCGCCGGCCGGATCATCGACCTGGGCAGCGCCGCGCTCCCGGCCCCCGAACCCTGGCTCACCCGCGCCTTCCAGGCCGCGCTGACCGCGGTCGGCCCCGCCGCCAGGACCCACGGCGACTTCCCGGCCGGCCTCGCCGAACTGCGGCAGGCCATCGCCGACCGCTACGCGGTGCGCGGCGTCCCCACCATGCCAGAGCAGATCATGGTCACCACCGGCGCCATGGGCGGGGTCGCCGCCGTCTGCCGGCTCTTCGCGGCGCACGGGGAGCGGGTGGCGGTGGAGCACCCCTCCTACGCGAACGTCCTCCACCTGATGCGGGAGGCCGGCGCCCGGCTGGTCCCGGTGCCGATGGCCGACCACCTCGCCGGCTGGGAACTGCCGCAGTGGCGGCGGGTGCTGAAGGACGCCGCGCCGCGCCTGGCCTACGTGGTCGCCGACTTCCACAACCCCACGGGCGCGCTCGCCACCGACGAGCAGCGCCGCGAGCTGGTGGCCGCGGCCCGCGCCGCCGGCACGCTGCTCGTGGTGGACGAGACCATGGCCGACCTCGCCCTCGACGTGGCGCCCGGCACGTCGCTCCCGCGCCCGGTCTGCGCCTTCGACCACGGCGGCGCGGCGGTGATCACGGTCGGCTCGGCCAGCAAGAGCTTCTGGGCCGGCCTGCGCATCGGCTGGGTCAGGGCCGCCCCCGAGGTGATCCGCAGCCTGGTCGCCGCCCGCGCCTACGCGGACCTCGGCAGCCCCGTGATGGAGCAGCTCGCGCTGCACTGGCTGTTGACCGAGGGCGGCTGGGAGGAGGCGCTGACCCTGCGCCGGGCCGAGATCCGCGCCAGCCGCGACGCGATCGTGGCGGCGCTCCGCGCCCACCTGCCGGAGTGGGAGTTCGACGTCCCGACCGGCGGCCTCGCCCTCTGGGTCCGCACCGGCGGCCTCTCCGGATCCCGCATCGCCGACGTCGCGGAACGCCTCGGCGTGCGCGTGCCGTCGGGACCGCGCTTCGGGGTGGACGGCGCGTTCGAGGGCTACGTCCGGGTGCCGTTCACCGTGACCGACCCGCTGGCGGCCGAGGCCGCCACCCGCCTCGCCGCCGCGGCGCGGCTGGTCACCGAGGACGCCACCCCCGCCCTCCCGACCCCCGTCGGCTACACGACCTGAGTCCGCCCCCCGCATCGCGTGGTCCGTCCCTCGGCGGTCCCCACCGGTGCCGGTGCCGGTGCCTGTGCCGGCGGCTTGGCCGAGGGCGCGCGCCGACGGGGCCCGTCCAGCCGTGGCGCGCGGACCGCCAGCCAGTGGTGAAGTGCGTTGCGCTGCGCGCGGAGTCCGTTAGGCAGTGGCCCCGCCCCTCGCGGTGCCGTTGGTTTGGTCGAGCGCGTGCGGCGCCGGCCTGGGCCGTGCCGGTGGCCAGCGCGGATGCCCGCAATGTTCGCGCAGGCGAAGCCCGTCCGGCCGTGCCCGGCGTAACCGGACCTCGGTCGCCCGGCGGAGCCCCGGCTGCGCCCGCCGCCGGCAGGGCGGGCGGCCAGCGCGGCGCGCGCAACGCTCTGCGGGCAAGCCTGTCCGCGTCCGGCGTAACCGGACTCCGGTGGCCCGGTAGGGCCCCGGCTGTGTCGGGCGCGAGGTGTGCGCGACGCTTGCCCGGATGGAGGTCCACGTCGGCATGGACCTGGGCCGTGCCGGCGGCCAGCGCGGATGCCCGCAACGCTCACGCGGGCGAAGCCCGTCGGGTCGTGGCCCCGGTACTGCGGCCCGCGGAACCGGACTCTCGACAGCCCGGTACCCAAACCGGGTGCCGCGGGTGCCGGTGGCCCGGCAGGGCCCCGGCAGCACCGCGCGGTGTGGCATGCTCGCCGTCGGCGTGGCGGCTCCCGGCCGAAGGCCGCGGAGCCGTCGCCGTGCTTGCCCGGCAGGGCCGTGCTTGCCCGGCAGGGCCGTGCTTGCCCGGCAGGGCCGTGCTTGCCCGGCAGGGCCGTGCTTGCCCGGCAGGGCCGTGCGTGGCGTGGCGTGCTCGCCGCCGGTGGGGCGGCTCCAGGCCGGAGCTCGTGCCTGCCCGGCAGGGCCGGGGTCGTCGGTCAGGCCCGGCCGGCTAGGCCTTGGCTTCGGCGTAGCACTGCACCACCGCCGTGGTCAGCGGGAAGCGGACGGGCGTCGGGCCGAACGTGAGGTGGCCGGCCGCGGCGCCGGCGGCGTGGATGGCCTCGGTGACGGCCGGCGCCTCCTCGGCCGGGCAGTGCACGATCACCTCGTCGTGCTGGAAGAAGACCAGCTCCGCCGCCATGTCCCACAGGGACCCCCGCAAGGCGGCCAGCATCAACAGCGCCCACTCGGCCGCGCTGCCCTGCACCACGAAGTTGCGGGTGAACCGGCCCCGCGCCCTCGCCGAGGACGAGGAGCCGCCGTCGCCCACCGGCTCCGCGCGGTCCTCGGGCGGGATTCCGGCGGCCGCCGGGGGACAGGTGCGGCCGAGCCAGGTCCGCACCAGGCCGCCCTGTTCGCCGACCCTGGCCGCCTCGTCCACGTAGTCGACGGCGGCCGGGAAGCGGCGTCGCAGGGCCGCCAGCTGCCGGAGCCCGTCGCCCGAGGTCTGGCCGTACATCGCGCCGAGCAGCGCCAGCTTGGCCGCCGCCCGGTCGCCGGAGAAGCCGCCGTGGGCCAGCGCCGTGTAGAGGTCGTCGGCGCCGTTGGCCGCCGCCATCAGACCGCGGTCCCGGGAGACGGCCGCCAGCACCCTGGGCTCCAGCTGGGCGGCGTCCGCCACCACCAGGCGCCAGCCTGGGTCGGCCACGACGGCCCGCCTGACCACCCGGGGGATCTGGAGCGCGCCGCCGCCGTTGGTGGTCCAGCGGCCCGACGGCGCGCCGCCCGGCACGTACTCGGTGCGGAACCGGCCGTCCCGCACCCAGGAGCGCAGCCAGGACCAGCCGTGCGCCGTGTGGATCCGGTAGAGCCGCTTGTACTCCAGCAGCGGGGCCACGGCCGGATGGTCGACGTCGCGCAGCTCCCAGGCCCGGGTGGAGGAGAGCCTGATGCCCGCCCCGGCGAACGCGCGGATCACCTCCGCCGGCAGGTCGGGCCGCACCCGCACGCCGGGGCCGAACGCCGCGGACACCTCCTCGGCCAGCTCGGCGAGCCGCCCCGGCTGGGCACCGCCCGGATAGCGCCGGCCGAGCAGCTCGTCGAGCAGCCGCAGATGGATGTCCGCGCGCCAGGGCAGCCCGGCCCGCCCCATCTCGCCGGCCACCAGCATGCCCGCCGACTCCGCCGTGACCAGCAGCCGCATCCGCTCGGGACGCGGCACCGCGGCCGCGCGGGCCAACTGGCCCGCGTACACCTCGAGAAGTGCCGTCAGCGGATCCGCGTCGGCCGGCAACGGGACGGGCCCCGCCTCGAAGAGCGACGGCTGCGCCGAGTCCGCCGCGGTCGGCGCCGGGTCGTCGGGCACCGGCAGCCCGCGCAGCCGGGCGAACGCCGCGCTCAGCGAGCGCGGCAGGCCGTAGCCGCCCTCGTGGGCCAGGAGGAGCGCCTCCGCGGCCTCCACGTCGTAGCAGCGTGGCACCCGCAGCCCGGCCGCCAGCAGCCGCGGATAGACGGTGGCCGTGGACCGCCACACCCAACGCGTGACGCCGGGCCGGCCGCGGACCGCCTCGGCCGGACTCGGCGCCGCGACCACCGGCCCGACCGCCCGCCCGGCCTCGTCCAGCGCGCACACCCGGACCGAACCGTCGGCGTACTCCGCCAGCGCGTGTCTGCCACCCCCCGACCGATCCTCGCTCATGTGTGCGATTGTGGCAGCGGGCACTGACAACGCGGCCCGGGACGCGCCGGCCGGCCGTCAGCCCTCGTTCTCGCCCGCGATCACCAGCTCCGCCAGGTGCTCGGCGATCTCCTCCCGGTCCCCGTGAGGCAGCCCCGCGTCCGTCACCAGGGTGTCGACCTCGTCCAGCGTGGCGAACGAACTCAGGCCGGTCGTCCCCCACTTGGTGTGGTCGGCCACGACCACCACCCGGCGGGCCGAGCGGATGAAGTGCCGATTGGTCTCCGCCTCCGCCAGGTTGGGCGTGGAAAGACCGGCCTCCACCGAGATGCCGTGCACCCCGAGGAACAGCATGTCGAAGTGGAGCGAGGCGATCGCCGCGTCGGCCACCGGACCCACCAGCGCGTCCGACGGCGTCCGCACCCCGCCCGTCAGCACCACCGTCGCCGCGCCCCCGCCGCCCGCCCGGTGGCCGTCGCCCGACTGCCTGGCGTGGTGGAAGACGTCCGCCACCCGCACCGAGTTGGTCACCACCGTCAGATCGGCCACCTCGAGCAACTCGTGCGCCAGCGCGAAGGTCGTGGTGCCGCCGGACATCGCCACCGCGCTGCCCGGCGTCGCCAACGTGGCCGCCGCCCGCGCGATGGCGCTCTTCGCCGACAGTTCGAGCGACGACTTGGCCTCGAAGCCCGGCTCGTGGGTGCGGCGCTCCGTCACCGGGACCGCGCCCCCGTGCACCTTCTCCAGCGCGCCCTGCCTGGCCAACACGTCCAGGTCGCGCCGCACCGTCATGTCCGACACCTGAAGCATCCGGGTCAACTCGCTGACCCGGATGCCGCCCCGCCGCCTGACCTCGTCCAGAATCAGCGCACGACGCTGCCCGGCCAGCAAGTTCTGGTTGTCGCTCACGGTGGCTCCTCACAAGTGAATGAGTCATCCTCGCACGTCCCAACATCCCCCGATCGGGGAAGGTTCGGCGTGGCCCTGACAGGAGAGAGGACAGGTGAGGGCAGGACGGTAGGGGGAGACCGGATGAGCACCCAAGAGAACACACCAGCACCCGTGCCGGACGAGCCGGCTCTGGAATTACTCGTGCACGGCGTCGGCGGCACCACCCCGCAGGCGATGCTGGAGGACACCCGCACCACCCGGGTCACCGGCGACGCCACCGCCTGCATCCACCGCCGCACCGACGACCTCGTCGACCGGCCGTGGGACGACGAACGGCCGCTGCGCGAGGCGTACTCCTGGTCCAACCTCACCTCGGGGAACGGCGCCCGCGCCCTCTGGCTGCTGCTGCTCCCGTTCATGATCGTCAACCTCGCGCACTGGATGCGGCCGGCCGCCCGCGGCACCCGTCGCACCCAGCACGGCTTCGACGTCCTGGTGCGGCTCCTCGCGCTCACGCTCACGGTGCTCTTCACCGCCGGCGCCTGCGCCGTCGCGCTCGACCTGATCGCCTGGCAGTGCGCCGGCTCCGCCGCCTGCGCCGCCGAGAGCGGCTGGATCGACTCGCTGACCGGCGGCTGGTGGGCCCAGCCTGGCCGGCGGCTCGCGCTGGGCAGCGCGCTGCCGCTGGCGCTGATCCTGCTGTTGTGGTGGCTCTCGCACCGCACCTGGAGCGCCTACGAGTCCGCCTCCCCGCCGGTGCGCCCGCGGCCCGACGACGACGAGCCGGCCCTGCTCAGCCGCGCGGGGTTCTGGTACGGCCGCGGCATCGTCGCCCGGCTGCGCTCGGGCCACACGGCCGTCGGGCTGCTGACGATCGCCGCCGCGCTGCTCACCGCCACCGGACCGTACGACCGCGGCGCGCAGGGGAGCGGGGCGTTGGCCGCCGTCGGCTGGGTGCTGGCCGGGCTGACCGCGGCCGGCTGTCTCGTCGTCCTGGTCCAGCTGGTCAGGCACGGCCGCTCCGAGGAGGAGCGGGACGAGGCCGCCGAGCCGCGGCTGGCCAGGGCGCTGCCCTGGGGCGCCCTGGCGCTGCTGCTCGCCGTGCTGGCGCACACCGCTTGGAGCCGGCCCGAGTGGCTGACCAGCGGGCGGCACCCGGCGGGCGCGGGCATCTTCCCCGGGCTGATGATCGCGCAGGGCGTCCTCGTCGTCGCCCTGGCGCTCGCCGCCCACCGGCTGCACCGGCAGGCGCCGAGCGCCGACCGGGGCGCGCTGTTCGGCCTCGGCGCCGCTGCCGTCGGACTGCTCGCCTGCGGGCTCGGCGGGGTGCTGACCGGCGGCATGACCGAGTGGGTGGCGGACGCGCTCGACGGCTCGAACGGCGACCCGCCGGCGGCCACCATCGCCGGCCCGCCGGTGATCCTCAGCTGGCAGGCCGCCGCGATCCCGGCCTGGCTCCTCGTCGTGCTCGGCCTCGCGATCGCCGCCCTGCTCCGGGTGGTCGCCAGGCGCCGCGAGCTGGCGCCCGGGATCCGGGACCGCTACCCGGACGAGCCCTGCGAGCCGCAGGAGGACCGCAGCCGCCGGATCGCCTCCGCCGTCGCCCGCGCCGAACTCACCGACGTCGCGCCCGGGGCGGTCGGCTGGATCACCGGCTCCTGCCTGGCGCTCGGACTCGTCTGCGTCGCCGGCGCGTTCACCGGCGACCCGCCGTCGCGGGCCGCCGAGTCGGCGCCCGCCGCCGTCTCCGCCGTCGCCGACGCCTTCCAGACCGCCGGCTCCTGGCTGATGGGCGCCGGCGTGGTGCTGCTCGTCGCCCTCGGCCGCCGCGCCTACCGCGACGCCGGCGCCCGCCGCACCATCGGCATCCTGTGGGACGTCGGCACCTTCTGGCCGCGCGCCGCCCACCCGTTCGCGCCGCCCTGCTACGCGGAGCGCGCCGTCCCCGACCTGTCCTGGCGGATGGGCACCTGGATCGACAGCACCGGAGGACGCCTGGTCATCTCCGGGCACTCCCAGGGCAGCGTGCTGGCCGCGGCCGCCGTCTGGCAGCTGGACACGGCCACCCGCAGCCGGATCGCGCTGCTCACCCACGGCTCCCCGATCGAGCGGCTCTACGGCCGCTGGTTCCCCGTCTACTTCGGCCCGGCCGCGCTGCGCGCGCTCCACGACGACGTGTCCTGCTGGCGGAACCTGTGGCGCGCCACCGACCCGATCGGCGGCCCGGTCGGGGTGGCGGACGCGGGCGCGCCGCCCGTCGACCGCGGCCCGCTGGCCGACCCGCTGCACTACGGCCGGAACCTGGCGAGGCCGCTCCCCGAGCCGATCCTCGGGCACGGCGACTACGCGGCCGACCCGGCGTTCGCCGCGGAGCGGGCCGGTCTCTTCGACCGGCTGCTCCGCGGCCGGCCGGCGGCCCTGCCGGGGCAGCAGGCGGCCGAGACGCTGGCCGGCCGCGAGCCGTGACGCGGAGGGACCGGGACCCGGCAGGCCGGGCAACACCCGTTCCGGCTCGGCGGCGCCCCGAAGGAGGCGCGGGGAACGGCCTTGCCAGGTTCCGGACGGAGTCCGAGGGAGGCGCCGCCGCGTTGGTGCCACCGGCGACGGCGCCGCAGACGAAGGACGGCCCGTCGCGGCATTGCCAGCGGAGCGCTCAGGTGAGCGGCGGCAGGTCGTCGGGGAAGAGCACGGTCAGCTCCTCGGTGCTCGGGTCCTCGACCCTGGCCACCCGGCCGGCGTGCCGCTCCACCATCGCCTCGAAGGTCTGCCTGGCCGTCCGGCCGTTGCCGAACGAGGGGCCCCGGTCCATCGCCGTGAAGTACTTCAGCAGCGCGTCCTGGGTGCCCGTGCCCAGGTCGTACTGCTGCTCCTGGGCCTGCTGCCCGACGATGCTCAGCAGCTCCTCGGGCGAGTAGTCGCCGAAGGTGATGGTGCGCGAGAACCGGGAGGCCACGCCGGGGTTGACCGCGAGGAACCGCTCCATCTCGGCGGTGTAGCCGGCGACGATCACGACCACCGCGTCCCGGTGGTCCTCCATCAGCTTGACCAGCGTGTCGATCGCCTCGCGCCCGAAGTCCCGCCCCGCGTCCTCCGGGGCCAGCGCGTACGCCTCGTCGATGAACAGCACGCCGCCGCGGGCCCGGTCGAACGCCTCCTGGGTGCGGATGGCCGTGGAGCCGATGTGCTCGCCCACCAGGTCGACCCGCGAGACCTCCACCAGGTGCCCGCGCTCCAGCACGCCGAGGGCCACCAGGATCTCCCCGTAGAGCCGGGCCACCGTGGTCTTGCCGGTGCCAGGGGAGCCGGTGAACACCAGGTGCCGGCGCACCGAGGCGGCCTTGAGCCCGGCCTGCTGGCGGCGCCGACCGACCTCGATCATGTCGATCAGCGCCCGCACCTCGCGCTTCACGGTGTGCAGCCCGACCAGCGTGTCGAGCTCGGCGAGCACCTCGTCGGTCGGCCGGCCGTCCGCCGCCGGCTCCGCGGCGGGCGGGGCCGGCGGCGCCGCCCGCTTCGGCTGCGTGTCGGTGAGGCGCTCGGGTTTGGCGGCCGGCGGGGGAGCGGCGTCGGTGGCCTTCAGCCGGACGTCGGCGCCCGGCGCGGTCGACTCGTCGCTGTGGCAGTCGGTCAGCACCGGGCTGTCCTCGGCGAAGACGTAACCGCCCCTGGTGCAGCGCTCGGTGCGGCAGCGGGTGAGCTCGGTGCGGCAGCCGTCGATGATGTGGAAGCCGTAGCCGCCCGAGTCGCTGATCCGGCAGCGGGTGAACCGGCCGCGGCCGCCGGCCGAGATGTAGGCCCCGGCCTCGGCGGCGCCGCTCACCGTGCAGTCCTCGACAGTGGGGTCGGCGTCCTTGGTGACGATGATTCCGGTGCGCGCCTCGTGGATGGTGCAGCCGGTGACCGACCCGCCGCTGCCCCGGTCGCGGAACCAGGCGCCGGTGCCCACCCGTTGGACTCGGCAGGCGTCAAGACGGGCGGTGGCGCCGTCGCTCACCGAGACGGCCGAGCCGCGCACGTCCTCGATGCCGCTGTCCACCACGTCCACCCGGGACCCGCCGTCCAGCACGAACAGCGCGTCCGGCACGTGGTGCACCCGGCAGGACTCCAGCACCGCGGTGGCCCCGTCGCTCACCCAGACCGCCGGATAGTCGCCCGTGCTGTCCCGGATCTCGCAGTCGTGCGCGTCGGCGTGGCTGCCCGGGTCCCAGACCGAGAGGCCGTTGCGGCCGAACTTGCGGACGGTGGTGCGCACCAGCGTCAGCACCGAGCGGGACCGCAGGTCCAGGGCATTCTCCGGGATGTCGGAGACCACGCTGTCCGCCAGGGTCAGCACCGCGTCGGTGTCCATGGTGATGCCGTCGCCCGTGGTGGCGCCGATCCGGCAGTCGGTCAGGTGCGCGGTGGCCCGGTCGGCCAGCCGCACGCCCGTGCCCTTGAGGTCGGTGAACTCGCAGTCCACCGCGTCCACCGCGGAGCCGTCCCCGGTGACCGAGAGCCCGGCCCCGCCGGACTGCCGCACCTGGCACCGCTCCAGGCGGAGGTGGGCCGGGCCGCGGACGGTGATGCCCGGCTGGCCCGACTCCGTCACCTGGCACTCCTCGAACAGCCCGCCGCCGCCGTCCGCCACGCTGATGCCGGTGCCCGTCGGGTTGCTCACGGCGCAGTTCCGCACGGTCGGCCTGGCGCCGCCGCGCACCTCTATGCCGGCCGCCGAAGCGGTGCGCACCCGCATCCCGGTGAACTCGGGGGTGCTGTTCTCGATGAGGACGGCGGGCGCCGTGGTGTCCTGCCCCTCGATCAGCAGGTGCTGGATCGTGGCGGAGCCGCGCACGGTGAGCGGCACGCCGTCGGCCGGCGCGATCCTGGCCGGCCCGTCCTTGTCCTCGCCGGGGCCGCGCACCGTCACGGACTGCTCGATCACCAGGTTCTCGCGGTAGGTGCCGGGGCCCAGGACCAGGACGTCGCCGTCCGCGGCGGCGGCCAGGGCTTCGGTGACCGTGCTGTAGACGGCGGTCCGGCGCCGCCAGCGTGCTGTTCCGGTGTGCGTCACCTGGACCGAGCCCTTAGTCATGGACTGATGTGCCCCAAACGTGTCAACGTCAACTGAGCCGTCACCCGAGCGCGCTGCCAGCGTGCCTGGTCGCTCCACGTTAGCGCGCCGTGGACCGATGGGATGACCGGATCGGACACGGCGCGCTCGCGCCCTCTCCACGCCTCCCGCACCACGATTGTGCGCCCGCACGCCCCCTCACCCTATGTGGTAACGCACCGTGTCCCGTTGGGTGCCATGGGTGCGTCGCCGCAGGAACGTCACGCCTCGATACCCAGTAACAGGCCCTGGAAATCCCGACGTTGGCCCCCCTTTCGGGTGATTGCCCCCGTGCCCGCGAGCCTTTAGCTTCGTCGCGGGATCCCTCAATTGCCCTCTGTACGACCCACATTGGCGGTGCGACAGCATGACGACCTCGATCGAGCCGACCCCCGAAAGCGGCGCCCTGGAAAGCGGTGCCGCGCATTCGAGGCTCAGCCTCGACACGGCGGCGGCCCGGAATCTGGCGACCACGACCAAGACGCCGCCCCAGATGCAGGGGATCACCTCGCGGTGGCTGTTGAAGGTGCTGCCGTGGGTGCAGGTTTCCGGTGGTACCTTCCGGGTCAACCGGCGGCTGACGCACACCCTGGGAAACGGGCGCGTCGAATTCGTGTCCACCGGCGCCGAGGTCCGCGTCATCCCCGCCGAACTCGGCGAACTCCCGGCGCTCTCCGGGTATGCGGACGCCGCGGTGCTCGGGCTGCTCGCCGACGCCTGCGTCCAACGTGACTTCGGCCCCGGCGAGGTGCTCGTCCAGGCCGGCGACCCGGCCGACCAGGTCGTGCTCATCGCGCACGGCAAGATCGACCTGCGGGCCCCTGGCCGCTACGACACCGACGCCGACCTCGGCGTGCTGGCCGACGGCGACTTCTACGGCGACCGGGCCCTCACCGACGAGGAGCAGGGCACCTGGGAGCACACCCTGCGGGCCCGCACCAGCGGCACCGTGCTCACCCTCACCAGGGCCGCCCTCCAGGAGATCGCGGACCGCGCGCCCGGCCTCGCCGAGCACCTCGCCGGCGCCCGGGCTGTCATCCCGGCCCAGCGCAACGCCGCCGGTGAGGCGGATATCGCGTTGGCGTCGGGGCATGTGGGGGAGCCGGTGTTGCCTGGCACGTTCGTGGACTACGAGTTGGCGCCTCGGGAGTACGAGCTGAGCGTGGCGCAGACGGTGTTGCGCGTCCATTCGCGGGTGGCGGATCTGTACAACGAGCCGATGAACCAGGTCGAGGAGCAGTTGCGGCTGACGGTCGAGGCGTTGCGGGAGCGGCAGGAGCACGAGCTGGTCAACAACCGGGAGTTCGGCCTCCTCCACAACGCCGGCCTCGGCCAGCGGGTGCACACCAGGAGCGGCCCGCCCACCCCCGACGACCTCGACGAACTGCTCTCCACCGTCTGGAAGAACCCCAGCGTCATCCTCGCCCACCCCAAGGCCATCGCCGCCTTCGGCCGGGAGTGCAGCGCCCGCGGCATCTACCCGGACAGCACCGACCTGGGCGGCCACGCCGTCCCCGCCTGGCGCGGCGTCCCCGTGCTGCCGTGCAACAAGATCCCGGTCAGCCGGAGCGGCAGCACCTCGATGCTGGCGCTGCGCACCGGCGAGCAGGCCCAGGGCGTCGTCGGGCTGCACCGCACCGGAATTCCCGACGAATACCAGCCCAGCCTCTCCGTCCGCTTCATGGGAATCAACGAGCAGGCGGTGATCTCCTACCTGGTGAGCGCCTACTTCTCGGCCGCGGTGCTGGTTCCCGACGCACTGGGGGTCCTCGAGGACGTCGAAATCGGGCACTGAGCCCCCGGTCAGGCGGCGCGGGTCGGAGACGGCCCCGCCGGCCCTCCCGGAATCCGGCTTTCCACCCTCTGAGAACACCCTCTGAGAAGACAAGGAAGAACCCGCGTGAACTCCCCGCTCGACCTCGCGCCCACCAGCCTCGAAACGGCCGCCGCCCGGAATCTGGCGACCACCACCAAGACGCCGCCGCAGATGCAGGCCATCTCCTCGCGGTGGCTGTTGAAGGTGCTGCCGTGGGTGCAGGTTTCCGGTGGCACCTTCCGGGTCAACCGGCGGCTGACACACACCCTGGGAAACGGGCGCGTCGAATTCGTGTCCACCGGCGCCGAGGTCCGCGTCATCCCCGCCGAGTTGACCGAACTCCCTCCCCTGCACGGCTTCGCGGACGACCGCGCGCTCACCGCGCTGGCCGACGCCTGCGTGCAGCGCGAGTACGCCCCTGGCGACGTCATCGCCGACCACGGCGGGCCGGTGACCGAGGTCCTGTTGATCGCCCACGGCAAGGTCCGCAGGCTGGCCCCCGGCGCCTACGACGCCGAGGCGGGCCTCGGCGTGCTGGCCGACGGCGACCACGCCGGCGCCGAGGCGCTGAGCGGGGAGCCGGGCGACTGGCCCGTCACCCTGCGCGCCGTCACCCGCTGCACCGTGCTCGCCCTGCCGCTGGCCGAGGTCCGGGCCCTGGCCGACCGGAACCCCGCGCTCCGCGCCCATCTCGAGGAGGTCGCCACCCGCTCGACGCCCGCGACCAACCGGCGCGGTGAGGCGGATATCGCGTTGGCGTCGGGGCATGTGGGGGAGCCGGTGTTGCCGGGCACGTTCGTGGACTACGAGTTGGCGCCTCGGGAGTACGAGCTGGGTGTGGCGCAGACGGTGTTGCGGGTGCACTCGCGGGTGGCGGATCTGTACAACGAGCCGATGAACCAGGTCGAGGAGCAGTTGCGGCTGACGGTCGAGGCGTTGCGGGAGCGGCAGGAGCACGAGCTGGTCAACAACCGGGAGTTCGGCCTCCTCCACAACGCCGATCTCGGCCAGCGCATCCCCACCAGGAGCGGCCCGCCCACCCCCGACGACCTCGACGAGCTCATCTCCCGCCGCCGCAAGACCCAGTACCTGCTCGCCCATCCGCGCACCATCGCCGCCATCGGCCGCGAGTGCAGCGCCCGCGGCGTCTACCCGGGACACGTCGAGGTCGACGGCACCGCGCACCGCGCCTGGCGCGGCATCCCCATCCTCCCCTGCAACAAGATCCCGGTGACCGCCGCCGGCACCAGCTCCGTCCTCGCCCTGCGCACCGGCCAGGAGAACCAGGGCGTGGTCGGCCTCCACCAGACGGGCATCCCCGAGGAGTACGAGCCCAGCCTCAACGTGCGCTTCATGGGCATCAACGACCAGGCGGTGATCTCCTACCTGGTCAGCGCCTACTTCTCGGCGGCCGTCCTGGTGCCGGACGCCCTCGGCGTCCTGGAGGACGTCGAGATCTAGCCGATCCGCCGCCTAGTGACCCGCCCCCGGCTCCGACCAGTAGCCGGGGGACGGGTACTGGTGCTGCTGCTGGGTCGGATAGGGCGCCTGCGCCTGCGCCTGCTGCTGGTACTGACCTGGCATCTGGCGCGGCGCCGCCGGCCGCGGGGCCGCCGGCCGCATCTGCTGCGGGGCGGGCGCCTGCGGAGCGCCGGGCGACTGGTAGACCCCGGCGGAGGGGTAGGGGCGCGGCGCCTGCGCCTGCTGCGGGAGGTACGGCGCGGCGGGCGGGAGGTACGTGGCGGGCGCCTGCGGGGCCGGGGCCGACAGCTGCGGCCTGGCCGGCGCGGCCTGGTAGCCCTGGTATCCCTGGTAGCCGCCGGTCGACTGCGGGTGCGGCTGCGCGTGCGTGGGCGCGGTCGGCAGCGCCGGCAGGGCCGGGGGCAGCGCGGGCTGGCCGGCGGCCGGATAGCCCATCGGTTCGTACGCGGCCGGCACCCGGATCGGCGCGATCTGCGGGGTTCCCCGCTCGGCCACCAGCCTGTCGTAGATGGGGGTGTCGGGGAACGACGGTGAGGAGTAGCCACCGCCGTAGGGGCGCGGGGAGGTCATACCCCATAAGTTAAGCCCACCATGTGGTCGTTGGGGAGACCGATTAGAGGGTCTTTTCGCGGGGTTGGGAGGCCTACGGCGCTCAATCCGAAGGATTCCCGGAAAAAACGTCGATGGGCGTTCAGATGATGTTGTTTCGGGGGTCGCCCAGCGGGAGATCTCGGCCGAGATGGCATAGTGGGCGGTGTCCGCAGAACAGGTGGCGTGACGACGGCCACCCGACGGAGGAATCCACGATGCTCAAAGGTGCGAACGTCCCCGTGCCCGCCCGGTCGGTCCGCGTCGAGATCGGCTGGAACTCCTCCGCCGGCGTCCCCGACGTGGACGCGTCGGCGCTGCTCCTGGCGGGGGGCAGGGTGCGTTCGGACGACGACTTCGTCTTCTACAACCAGCCCCGGCACACCTCAGGCGCGGTGCGGTACGAGGGCAAGCAGCCGCAGGGTACCGCGGTGACCGACCGGCTCGCCGTGGACCTCTCCGCCGTGGAGCAGGACATCGAGAAGGTGACCGTGGCCGCCTCCGCCGACGGCGGCACCTTCGGCCAGGTCCCCGGCCTGCACGTGCGGGTGCTCGACGCGGACAGCGGCGCCGAGATCGCCCGCTTCGACAGCCAGGACGCCAGCACCGAGACCGCGTTCGTGCTCGGCGAGCTCTACCGCCGCCAGGGCGCCTGGAAGTTCCGGGCCGTGGGCCAGGGCTACGACAGCGGGCTCGCCGGCCTCGCCACCGACTTCGGGATCTCCGTCGACGACGAGCCGGCCCCCGCCCCGGTCCCGGCGCCCACGCCCGCCGCGCCGCAGCCGCCGGCCCAGGCCCCGGCGCCCGCCCAGGCCCCGCCGCCCTCCCCGTACGGCGCGCAG
>NZ_BAAGPR010000065.1:0-45097 GCF_054783955.1 Streptomyces mayteni
TTCGGGCGCGCCGCCGCCGGCGAGCAGCCCGGCGAGCGCCCGGGCCCGGTGCTCGGCGGCGAGGTGGACGGTGCGGGCCCCGTCGCGCTCGCCCGCGGCCTCGCCGATCCGGGTGAGCAGGTCGAGCGAGCCGGCCGTGAACTCGCGCTCGGCGCCCAACTCGGCGCGGCGGCCCAGCTTGTGGGCGAAGCCGTGCACCAGGTCGGCGAGGCCGTCCGTGTCGCGGGTGTCGGTGACGGCGCGCAGCAGCAGGTCGGTGAAGTCGGAGTCGTTCTTGACGGCGAACAGGCCGGCGGCCTCGCCCTCGTCGGCGTTCATCTCGCGCTGGTAGCGGAAGAGTTCGGGGTCGAGGCCGAGCCGGTTGAGGTGCTCGACCCAGCGCTCGTGGATCTCCTCCCAGGCGACGTCCAGATTGGGGTAGGCCCTGCCGGTCTCGGTGAGGACGTCGCGGAAGCCCTTCATGGTGCGGCGGCGGCCGGCGGCGCCCGAGGTGCCGTCGGCGCGGGGGCGCAGCGCGCTGGACTCGGCGACGGGCAGCGAGTCGAGGCCCATCCCCGGCCCTGGCCGGAACGAGTACCAGGCCTCGGCGAACTTGCGGGGGTCGCCGGAGACCTGGCGGCCGCGCCACTCGCTGACCTTGCCGACGACGACGGTCTCGCCGGTGAGGGTGTGCTGCCACTCCAGCGCGACGTGACCGCAGTCGTCGGCCAGCAGGAACTTGCGCAGCACGCCGGAGCTGGCCCCGCCCAGCGTGTTGCGGTGGCCGGGGAGCATCACCGAGAAGATGAGCTTGAGCAGCACGGACTTGCCGCCGCCGTTCTCCAGGAAGAGCACCCCGGCGGGCGCCGGGCGGCGCGGCGGGCCGACGGGCTCGTCCTCGAAGAAGTCCGCCTGGGCGGGCGCCGGCTGCGGCACCGGGTCGCCGACGCCGCGCAGGTCGAGCACGGTGTCGGCGTAACGGGCGCCGGCGGGTCCGATGGAGTAGAGGCGGATCCGGGACAGCTCGTACATGGCGGGGGCTCTCGTGAATCGCTGGGTCGGGGTCGGGGTCGGGGTCGGGGTCGGGGTCGTGGGCGCGGTCTCGCGGGGTGTTCCGGTCAGCCGTGGAAGGGCAGTCCCGCTCCGTCGACCAGCGCGCCGTCGTCGGTCTCGGCGGCCAGCAGCGAGGCGCTGCCGTCGCTGACCGGCACGATGCCGAGCTCGAGCAGCTCGGCCATGGCGCCGGTCGCGGCGAGCTCGCGAACCTGGAGCTGGTAGCGGGCGGTGGTGCGGTAGGTGCCGCCCCCGTCGTCTCCGGTGCGTTGGAGGAAGCCGGAGTCGGCGAGGAAGCCGACGGCCTTGCCGATGATGCCGGTGGTGGAGCCGGCGAGCCGCCTGGCGTCCTTGGTGGCGCCGGTGGCGCTGCGGCGGGCGTAGACCCGCCAGGCGGCCTCCAGGCCCGGCGCGTCGCTGACCGGGTCGGTGTTCTCGCCCTCGCCGGCGGCCCGCTCCTCGAGCCGGCGGCAGGCCTGGCGGACGAACGCCTCGACGCCGTTGACCGTGATCCGGCCGAGGTAGCCGTCGTCGGCGAGGTCGGCGGGGCGGGGGAACGCGAGCGCGGCGACGGCCAGATGGGCCAGGCCGTGCAGGAAGCGGTCGGCCGGGTCGGCGGTGGCGCGGCGCGCGTACTCGCCCATCCGGACGGCGAAGACGGAGTCCTCGCCGGCGGCGACGGCCATGCCGGCGCGGGTGGACACCTCCAGCACCACCAGGCCGAGGCCGGTGGCCACGGCGTCGGCGAGCCGGGCGAAGGGGGGCTCCTCCTGGTAGCGCCTGAGCAGCCCGCCGTACTCGGCGTCCCGGGCCGGGGAGAGCTTGGGCTGCAGGCCGAACGACACCAGGCGGGCCGCGTCGGCGGCGTCGGCCGGCGTCGGGCCGCTCCGCGGCGGGGCGGGGGGCTGTTCGCCGGTGGGGTCGGTCATCGTGCGTCCTTCGCTGCGCGGCTTGACGGTTGCGGCCGGTGCGGGGGCCGCCCTGGCGGGCGGCGCCGGCGGTGGGTGGAACGGTGACGGTTCGGTGCGGGGGCCCCTGCGGGGCGGCGGCCGGGCCGGGTGGCGGGCCGGGGCAGTGCGACGGCCTTCGCGGGGCGGCAGCCGAGCCAAGTGGCCGGCCGGGGCAGTGCGACGGCCCCTGCGGGGCGACGGCCGAGCCGCGTGGCCGGCCGGGACGGTGCGACGACCCCCGCAGGGCGACGGCCGAGCCGCGTGACGGGCCAGGGCAGTGCAACGGCCCCGTGCCGGTGCCGCCCGCGGGCCGACCCGCACGGGCGCGGCCGGGGGCCCGGAGCCGTGATGCCGGTCGCCGGACCGGCGAGGGTGCGATGGCGGGCCGGCGCGAGCGCGTTCGCGGGTGGACGGCCGGGGTCCTGGGCGAGGACCGGCCGCCAACCGGTGGGACGGGAGTGCCGGTTCCGAACCTGACGGGTCGGCCGCGGCTCGGCCGGGGGCCGGTCGGCGACACGTGCGGGGCGGACCGGGCCGAAGCGCAGGAGGGGAAGCGCCTGGCACAGCCGAGATGCTGGCCCGGCGCGCTCGGACCCGACCGCCGGCCGACCGCCGGTTGCCTGAGCTGATACCGGCCCGCAGACGCCGGGCCGCCAGGCCCGGACGGTGGCGGGGAACCGCCGGATCGGAAACAAACGGCGCCGCCGGGAACCGGCGGCCACGTCACGCGCCGACCCGACCGCCAGCCGACCGCCGGTCACCCCGGCCGATACCGGCCGGCGGGTGTCGGGCCGCCAGGCCCGCGCGGCGGCGCGCCGCGTCATCGGGGGGGCTCCGTGGGGGCGGGGACGGTGACCAACGTGCGGGCGGGGCGGCGGTCGGGGGTGGGGCCGCCGGAGGCGAGGCGAGCGGTGCCGACGATCAGGTCGGCACCGCCGAACTCCTCGTCGTCCAGCTCGGTGCCGTCGTCCACGGCGAACAGCAGGCTCGTCTCGCCCTGCCGGTAGGCGGTGCCCACCGGTGGGCTGGCCGCGTGCACGGCGAGCAGCGCGACCAGATAGGGCAGGTCGTGGTCGGCGCGGCGGGCCTCCGCGAGCAGGCCGGAGAGCCGGCGGGGCGCGTCCTCGGGGAGTTGGAGCAGTTCGAGGGCGGCGGCCAGCTGCTCCTCGCTGAACCGGCTGTCGTCCGGGGTGGTGACGAGGTCGGGCTCCGGCAGCTCGGCGCCCAGGTGCTCGCGTGGCACCGGCGGGGTGAGCAGCAGCTCGGTGAGGTCGGCGAGGCGCACCGCGCCCGGTGGGCGGATCCCGGTGCCGCGGGCGAAGAAGGCGTCGGTGACGCGGACCGCGCGCTCCAGCGGCTCGGGCAGCAGGGGGGCGAGCAGTTGGCCGTGGAGGTCGGCGCCGGCCCTGGCCGCGGGGGGCCGGAACGCCTGCCGGTCCTGCTCGGCCCGGAACAGCGGGCCGGCCTCCAGGAGTCTGGACTGGAGCTGGGTGTGCCGCCTGATGCAGTCCTTGACGATGTCGACCAGCTCGGCGGCGCGCAGCTTGTGGCCGGTGTCGGTGGCCTCGTCGCGAGCGCGCCTGATGTTGGTGAGGATCGCGTTCTCGTGGCGATAGCGGTCGGCGATGTGGCCGAGGGCCTCGTCGATCAGGTCGGGCACGGCGTGCAGCCAGTCGACGGCGCGGACGTCGCGCCTGGTGGTCTCCAGGGTGCGGCGCAGCGTCTCCGCGTACTGGACGGTGCGGTATCTGGCCTGCTCGGCGGCGAGTTGGGCGTCGGCGAGGCGGCCGCGGTTGATCAGCACCTCCAGCTTGACCTCGGCGGCGATCTGGGCGCTGGTGACGTCCGTGTCGAGGGCGCCGACCAGCACGTTGACCGCCTCGTCTGTGGTGCGCAGGTAGACGCCACCGCCGGGGCCCGGGACCTCCTCGACGAGCTTGAAGTCGTAGTCCCTGCGGACGTAGGAGCCGTCCGGCTCGAAGGTGCCGTAGACCGCGCGGAAACCGCGGTCGACACTGCCGACGTTGATGAGGTTGTCCAACACCCAGCGGGCGACCCGCTCGTGCTCGGCGGCCTGGCGGCTCGGGGCCTGGGCGGCGACCCGGGGCAACAGCCGGGCGACGACCTGCTCGTGGTCGGCGCCGGTGTCGAAGTCCATGCTGAGGGTGACCAGATCGATGGCGGCGAGCGCCACCTCGGCCATCGCGTAGGTGCCGTACTCGCCGGCGAGGTTGGCCTTGCGCGCGTCCAGGTCGTGCAGCGGCGCGGTGCACGCGAGGGCGCGCAGCCGGCGGGCGAGACCCTCGTCGGCGGCCGGCCCGGGGGCCGGGCGGCCGCCTGGTGGCGGGCCGCCGGGCGCCGGGTCGGCCGGCGAGGAGGCGGCCGGGCCCTGGTTGGCCGGCGGAGCTGAGGAGGGTGCGGTCACGTGGCACACCTTAGGCGGTGCCACTGACAGTGAGTGTCGATCGCCCATTCGATCGCCGCGGTCGCGGCGGGCGCGGCGCGCTCCGGGATGCGGAGGCGCGCGGGGCGCGGTCCAATGGGAATGTCCCCCAATGGGAGCAATGGGAGGAGGCCGGCGATGGCCGCCCCACGGCGTCTGCTGCGGGTCCTTCCGGCCGGCTACCGGGAGCGCCTGATGGACCTGGCGGAGGAGGTTTCCTTCGCGCAGGGCGAACGGATCTTCGAGGAGAGGGGGCGGGCCGACCGGTTCTGGATCATCAGGTCCGGGACGGTGACGCTCGACCTGCGTCTCGGCGGGCCGAAGCCGACCGCCGTCTCCTCGCTCGACACCGGGGATCTGCTGGGCTGGTCCTGGCTGTTCCCGCCCTACGAATGGGACTTCGGCGCCGAGGCGCTGTCACCGGTGCGGGCCTACGAGTTCCAGGGCCCGGAGGTGCAGGCGCTCTGCGACGAGGACCCGGCGTTCGGCTACGCGCTGCTGCGGGTGATCGCCGAGATCCTGGCCTACCGGGTGCGGGCGGCGCGGACCAGGCTGCTCGACCTGTTCGCCCCGCACGCCGGCAACCGGTAGCCGGTAGCCGCGAAGCGCCTTGCCGGCGGGGCCACGACGGTCAGGCGGCGGACGAGCGATCGGCGGGCAGCGGCGGCGGCGTGCGCCGACCGAGCCGGTCGAGCCCTTCGACGCGCTCCAGCCGCTCCAGCCGCTCCAGCCGCTCCAGCCGTTCGAGGCGTTCGAGGCGTTCGAGGCGGGCCAGCCCGTCGAGCGGGTCGAGGCGGTCGGCCGGGTCCGGCCGGTCGAGCGGCGCGACGGCCGCGCCGGGACGCTGGGCCAGGCCGGCGAGCGCCGCCCTGGTGGCGGCATGGGAGGCCGCGTCGAGGGTGTGCGCGGTGCCGGCGACCCGGTGTCCGGTCTCGCGGACGGCGAGCCCGACGAGTCCCGGCAGCAGGTCGGTGGCCCTGGCCAGCATCCATCTGGTGCCGCGGGTGGCCAGCCAGCGGAAGCAGGCGGCCCTGGTGGGCGGCGGGCGGTCGGCCGTCGCCGCGGGCGCCGTCCCGGTGGCGACGCCGCGGTCCGCGAGCGCCGCGTGGAACTCGCGGGCCAGCAGCCGGTGCCCGAGCTCGCTCGGGTGCAGCCGGTCCACGCTCCACGCGGCGCGCGTCGCGGCCACCGGGTGGCCGGCCAGGTGGACGTGCACGGCGCCGTGCCGGCGCGACAGTTGGTGTACGACGTCGTTGAGCGCGGTCATCCGGCGGGCGAGCGGGCGGGTCAGCGCGGTCGGCAGGTGGAGCATCCCGCCGGGGTCGGGCAGGCAGGCGGTGAGCACCAGGGTGCCCTCCCGGCTCAGGGTGCCGATGACCGTGTCCAGGTCGCGGGCGCTCGCGGCGATGTCGAAGGCGGAGCGGAGCGTGTCATTGCCGCCGATGATCACCCCGGCCACGTGGGGGCGGACGCGGCGGGCGGCGGTGAGCTGCTCGCCCGCGGCGTCCGCGGTGCGGGCGCCGCTGCGGGCCAGGTTGGTCAGCCGCGCGGGCTGGCCGCGCTCGGGCGCGGTGAGGCCGGCGGCCAGCAGCGGCGCCCAGCCGCGCCAGCCGCCGGGCACCGGGTCGCCGAGCCCCTCGGTGAGGGAGTCGCCGAGCGTGACGAACCGCAGGGGGCCGCTCACCGCCGGCCGCCCTCGGCCACCGGGACCTGCTCGGGCGCCGGCCTGACGACCGCGGGCGCCTCGAGGGCGGCCAGGAACGCGCCGACGGCGGCCGACCACGGGAACTCCTCGGCGCGGGCGCGCGCGACGGCGCGCCGGCTCTCGGCGGGGCGGGCGAGCAGCCGCTGCACCCCGTCCGCGAAGCTCGCGCCGTCGGCCGCGGTGGTGCCGGCGACGCCGAGCAGCGCGGGCACGGCCGAGCGGCTGTTGGCGACCACGGGGGTGCCGCAGGCCAGTGCCTCCATGGCGGCCAGGCCGAAGGTCTCGGCAGGCCCGGGTGCGAGCACGATGTCGGCGGTGGCCTGGAGGACCGCGAGGTCGGCGGGGTCGCCGACGTGTCCCGAGAAGACGACGGGCAGCCCGGCCGCGGTGGCCCGCTCGCGCAGCCGGCCGAGCAGCGGCCCGTCGCCGGCGATGACCAGCCTGGCGGGGACGCCGCGCCGGCGCAGCTCGGCGAGGGCGTCGAGGGCGAGGCCCGGGCGCTTCTCCGGGGAGAGGCGGGAGCACATGGCGAGCAGCACCTCGTCCTCGCCGCGGAGTTCGGCGTGCAGCGCGGGGTCGTGGAGGCCGGGGTGGCAGCGGCGCAGGTCGACGCCCAGCGGGGCGCGGACCACGTTGCGCGCGCCGACCCGGTGGAACTCACGCGCCGCCCACTCGGTGGTGCAGACCACCCGGGTGAAGGCGTGCGCGGTCCGCCGGTTGAGCCCGTCGGCGGCGCGCCGGCACCAGCCGGCGGGCAGGCCCCAGGTGTCCATGACGCCGTCCACGCTCTCGTGGGAGACCATCACGGCCGGCACTCGGTGGTGCCTGGCCCACTCCCCCGTCCAGCGCAGGGTGGTGCGGTCGGAGACCTCGAGCCGGTCGGGGGCGAGGGTCTCCAACAGCCGGGCGAGGCGCCGCCGGTCGGTCAGCACCCGGTAGCCGCCGGTGCCCGGCAGCCGGTGCCCCGGCAGGGTGATGACGCGTCCCTGGGTGGTGCGGGTGTCGCTCACCTTCTCGCCGGGGATGACCAGCACCGGTTCGTGTCCGGCGGCCAGGTAGCCGGCGCCCAGCTCGCGCAGCGCGGTGCGCAGGCCACCGGAGCTGGGGGCGACGAAGTTGGCCAGCCGGACGATGCGCAGTCCGGTCACCTGACCGCCACCTCCCGGGCCTGCCGGACGTGGGTGTAGTGCTCGACGAGCTGGTCGCCGATGGCCTCCCAGGTGCGTCCCGCGACGTCGGCGAGGCCGGTCTCGGCGAGGCGGGCGCGGAGCGCCAGGTCGTCGCGGAGCGTCCGCACCGCCTCGCGCAGCGCGGCGCCGTCACCGGGCGGCACGAGCAGCCCGTTCCTGCCGTGGTCGACCAGGTCGAGGGGGCCGCCGGCGGCCGGGGCCACCACGGGCACCCCGCTGGCCTGGGCCTCCTGGACGGTCTGGCAGAACGTCTCGAAGGGGCCGGTGTGGGCGAAGACGTCGAGCGAGGCGTAGACCGTGGCCAGGTCGTCGCCGGTGCGGCGGCCGAGGAAGCGGGCCCGGGGCAGGGCGGCGCGCAGCGCGGTGCCGCTCGGCCCGTCGCCCGTCACGACGAGCTTGACGCCGGGCAGCGCGGACGCCTGGGCGAGCAGGTCGACCCGCTTCTCGGGGGCCAGCCGCCCGACGTAGCCGAGCAGCAGCTCGCCGTTCGGGGCCAGCTCGCGGCGGAGCGCCTCGTCGCGCAGCTCGGGCCTGAACCGTCCGGTGTCCACGCCGCGCTGCCACAGCCGCACCCGCGGCACCCCGTGGGCCTCCAGGGCCCGGATGGAGTCGCTCGACGGGGCCAGGGTCAGGTCCGCGGCGGAGTGCACCGCGCGGATCCGGCGCCAGGCGGCGAGCTCGCCGGCGCCCAGGTAGGTACGCGCGTACCCGGCGAGGTCGGTCTGGTAGACGGCGACGGCCGGCACCCCGGCGCGCGCCGCGACGGCCATGCCGCGGGCGCCGAGCACGAAGGGGCTGGCGAGGTGCACGACGTCGGGCCGGTGGCTGGCGACGGCGGCGGCGAGCCGGCGGCTCGGCAGGGCGACCCGGACCTGGGGATAGCCGGGCAGCGGCAGGGAGGGGACGTGCACGACGGGGGCGGGGCCGTCGTGGTCGTTGGGGGCACCTCCCTGCGTTAGCTGGGGGAGGGTGCCGGGGGCGGGGGCGGGAGCGACGACCAACGGGTGGTGGCCGCGCTCGGCGAGGTGTCGGGCGACCTGCAGAGCGGTGTGGGCCACGCCGTTGACATCGGGGGGATAGGACTCGGAGACGATCAGGACTCGCATCGGGGAGGTGCGCATACGAGCGTTGTCTCCGACGGGGGCGTGGTTCCGCCCACATCCGTATGTCCGTTCGGAAAACGTCCCATGAGCCTTAGGGCTCGGGGGTCATCCGGTGGCCCGATCGCCGAGCCGGCCGCGGACGGCGAGCTGCACGTCGGCCTGCTCCGCGGGATCGGTGGCCAGCCGGCGCAGCCGCTCCACCACCCGCTTGTCGACGGTGGTCGCGCAGCGGGCGGCGACCTCGCGGGTGGCCTCCTCGCAGTCCCACAGGCACTCGACGGCGAAGCCGGTGGTGAAGGAGGGGTCGGTGCCGGCCAGGGCCCGCGCGACGTCGCCGCGCAGCTGGGAGGAGGCGGTCTCGCGGTAGATGTGGCGGAGCACGGGGACGGCCCCGCCGACGGCGAGCCGGCCCGCGCCCTCCACCAGGGGCCGCAGCTCCCTGGCCTCCATCCCGCGGCTCCGCACCGCGCGCAGCAGCGCCGTCAGCACCCGCGGGGCGTCCCGGCTGCCGCCGCGCCTGGCCAGCATGGCGGCGGCGCACGAGCCGAGCTCGTCGTCGCGATCGGCCCAGCGCCTGGCCTGCCGGAGCGCGGACTCGCCGCCCATCCGGGAGAACGCGGTGACGGCGGCCCGCGCCACGTCCTCGTCCGGCGCGCAGGCCGCGGCCTCGATCAGCGGGAAGACCACCGGCTCCTCGCGCTCGGCGAGGTGCCGCAGCGCGGCCGCGCGCACCGCCGGCTGGCCCGCCTCGGCGGCGGCCAGCAGCGTGGCGCGGTCGGCGGGGCCGGCCACGGCGGCCAGGCAGCGGGCGGCGGCGGCCTCCCGCCACTGCCGCGGCGACTGCTCGTACCCCTCGCGGGCCCAGTCGAGGATGGCGGTGACGCTCCAGCCCGGTTGCGGCCCGGGCGGCCGCAGCTGCCGCTGCCAGCGGTCGAAGTCGCCGTGTTCCAGGGCGCGCGCCAGGCGGGCGCGCTGCTCGGGGCGGTCCGGATCGCCGGCCCAGACGTGCCAGGGGCGTGGCTCGAAGGAGTCGCGGACGGCGGCGGTGAGGGCGGCCTCGCCCTCCTCGGTGTGCGGGAAGCGGAGCAGGATCTCGGGCCCCAGGGCGCGAAGACCGGCGTCGTCGTCGCGGACGGCCAGCTCGTCGAGCGCCCAGCGCCAGTTGGCGCCGGTCACGGCGTAGCGGCGGAGCAGCGCGAGGGCCTCGCGGTCGCCGTAGGAGGTGAGGTGGCCGAGCACCGAGAGGGCGAGCCCGGTGCGCTCCTCCTCGGGGCGCACCGCGTCGTCCGGGTGGAACAGGTGTGCGGCGACGGCGCCGAGCCCGACGCCCAGCTCCCCGTAGAGCCGCGCGTAGTAGAGGGAGCGGTGCTCCAGCTGCCAGTCCCGGCGTGGGTCGTGCAGCACGCAGCGCTCGAGCGCGGCGACGGCCTCCGCCCGCGGAGCCGCGAGGGCGTGCAGCCACCCGTCGCCGCGCCCCCGCTGGAGGAGCCCGAGAAGGGTCCCGCTGGGCGCTATGTCTGTTTCAGTAGGACTGGCGAACATATGAGTCAGCATCCGGTGCGGTCGATCCCGTGGCAAGGCATTTCCGTTGGGACGGCTCCTTGCCGGTGCGAGCCCGTTCTACACCCAACGGAGGTGAACGGGCGTCCCCGGGCGGCTGAATCTCTTACGGAGCGGGGAAGGCTGTGGAACAGTCTGGAGTCGTCCGCCGGGAAGGCGGCCCCGCCGACCGACCCGGGACGTCAGGTCCTGTCCGCGCCGTATCAGGGACCCGCCATGCTCTCCTCGCAGCACCCGGAACCCCCCACGAACGACCTCCCCGAGGGGACCTCGCCCGACGGGCTCGACGAGCTGATCGCCCGCGCGCGCCGGCTGCGCGACGACATCGAGACACTGCGCCGCGGTGAGGCGTCACACGGCACCCCCGAGCCCCGGCGGTCGGCCTGGGAGCTGGCCCTCGACGGCCTCGACGACGTGGGGGAGCGGCTCGCCGAGCTGCGGGCCGACGGCGGCCAGGACGAGGGCGGGGCGCGGGCCGGTGCCGAGCCGCCTGCGGGCCGGGTGGGCAACGCGAAGTGGAACCTGCTGACCGACGGGGTGGTGTGGTCGGAGGAGATGTACGCGATCTTCGGCCGCCCGTTGGCCGAGGGGCCGCTCACCCTTGACCAGTTGCCCTCCTGGCTGCCGCCCGAGGACCAGCCCTCGCTGACGGCGGCCGTCACGGACTGCCTGGTGGACGGGCGGCCGATGGACTGCGAGTTCCGCATCACCCGGCCGGACGGCTCGCGCCGGCTGGTGCGGATGGCCGGCGAGCCGGTGCTCGACGACAACGGCGGCACCGTCGCGATGTGCGCCATGATCCGCGACCTGCGCGAGGACCAGCCGGCCCCCGGGCCCGGCCAGGGGCCCGACGCCGCGGCGGCGGACGCCCTGCCGCCGGGCGCGGCTGGGCGTGGCGCGGGTGGCCAGGGCGTGGCCGCGGGACCCGAGCCGGCCGGCGGACCGCGCGGGATCGTGGACGAGCCGTCGGCCCCGGTCGGCGAGGCGCTGGCCGGCCGCGGCGTCTCGGTGGCGCTCGAGGACTCGGTGCTCGCGCCGTGGCTCGGCTCCCCCGAGCCCGGCGGGCCGGACGGCCCGCCCGGGTCGCTGGAACTCGCCGCCCGCTTCCTGCCCGCCGGCAGCGGGGCGCCGATGAGCGGCCGGTGGTTCGACTCGCTGACGCTGCCGGACGGCGGCCGCCTGCTGACCGTCGGCGACCTCTCGGGCCACGGCCCGGCCGCCACCGCCGGCACCGCCACGGTGCTCGGCGCGATCCGCGGCATCGCGCTGACCGGCGCGCCGCCCGGGGCGCTGCTCGGCCACCTCAACCAGCTGCTCGACCGCGCCATGCACCCGGCCCTGGCCAGCGTGCTGTGCTGCCACTACGAGCCGGACCTCGGCGCGCTCACCTGGGCGCAGGCCGGCCATCCGGCCCCGCTGCTCTGCCGGGACGGCACCGGCTGGGCCCTGCCGCGCCCCGCCGGGCCGCTGCTCGGCGCGGACGGCGACGCCCGCTTCGCGCAGCGGACGGACCGGTTGGCGCCCGGCGACGTGCTGGTGCTCCACACCGACGGGCTGTTTTCGGCCATCCCACGACAGCTGCCGGCGGGCCACGCCGGCGATCACCGGCTGATCGACCTCGCCCCCCGGCTGAGCTCGGCGCGCAGCGCGACGGAGTGCCTGCGGGTGATCACCGCGGTCTGCGGCGAGGTGGGCAGGGAGGACGACGCCTGCCTGCTGGTGGCCAGGGTGCGGAGCTGACGAACGCCGGCGAGGCGGGGCCGGCGGCGGCCCCGCCTCGGCCGCCGATCAGGCCGGCCGCCCCCCGGACCGCGAGGATCCCGACGGCTGCGGGGGCAGCACCTGTTCGATCTCCTCGCGCAGGCTCTCGATCCTGGCGTAGCCCGCGTAGTAGCCGGTGAGCCGGTACATCTCGCGCAGCCGGTCCCAGGTGCGGTGCGACGAGTTCTCGCCGATGCTCGCCAGCGCCAACCTGGCGTAGCGGTCGGCCTGCTCGGGGTCGTCGGCGATGAAGCAGGCCGAGGCCATCGAGAGCTGGTCGAAGATCCGCGACCTGCCCCGTTCGTCCTCGCGCAGCGCCAGCGCCTGGACGGCGAACCTGGTGGCCGGCCGGGCGGCGGCCGGGTCGTGCTCGGCGAGGGTGCGGTAGGCCAGCGCCTGCATGCCGTAGAGGTCGGCCTCGTCGAACATCTGCATCCAGCTCGGCGGCGGCACGTCCCCCCGGTCGGAGACGAACATCTCCTCGGCCTGGCCGAGGAGCCGCCGCATGGTCTGCCCGTGGCCCATCGACGCCTCGGCCCACGCCTCGATGGTGCGGAGCATCGCCCGGGTGCGGGGCAGCGCCTCCTCGCCCATGCCCGAGTTGGCCAACTGCATCAGGTCCAGGGCGTCGTCCGGCCGGCCGAGGTGGACCATCTGCCGGGCCGCCCTGGACAGCGCCTCCCCGGCGCGCGGCTGGTCGCCGCCCTCCCTGGCCGCGTGCGCGGCGATCACGAAGTACTTCTGCGCGGTGGGCTCCAGGCCCACGTCGTGCGACATCCAGCCGGCCAGCACCGCGAGGTTGGCCGCCACCCCCCACAGCCGCCGCTGCAGGTGTTCCGGATGCCGGAAGGCCAGCATGCCGCCGACCTCGTTGAGCTGGCCGACCACGGCCTTGCGCTGGAGGCCGCCGCCCCGGGAGGCGTCCCAGGCGCGGAAGATGTCCACCGAGCGCTCCAGGGCCTCGATCTCCTCCGCGCCGACGGGCGCCGCCTCGTAGCGGTCGAGCCCGGCGGGATCGGCGGTGGTCAGTGAGTCGTAAGGGGTCATGACGTCGCGGGCCGGAGGGGTCCGCAACCAGTCGTACATGGCGTCGCTGAGGGCTGATCCTGCGGCGAGCGCGGCGCCCGCACCCACCATGCCGCGTCGGTTGAGCATGAGGTCCATTCCCGTGAATTCGGTGAGGACCGCGGCCGTCCGCTGGGGTGCCCACGGCAGTCCATGGATGGACGGCCGTGTCCCCGCTTCCCCCGGCCGGCGGAACCCGAGGTCCTCGATGGTCACGACACGACCGAGCCGCTCGGTGAACAACGTCGCCAGCACCTCGGGCACCGGATCTCTCGGGGTCTCCCCCGTGTCGATCCAGCGACGGACCCGCGAGGTGTCCGTGGCCAACTGCGGATAGCCCTGGGCGGCCGCCTGGCGGTTGACCAGCCTGGCGAGTTCACCCTTGGACCACCCGGTCAGCCGGAACAGGTCCGCGAGACGAGTGTTGGTTCTGCTGCTCACGTCAAGCCCCCAGGATCTCGGCTGAGTTGACAGTAACCGCCGCGCAACGGCCACACGACAATTCGCCAGGGTTTCGCCAGGGCACGCCACATGGTGTGCCACCCGCGCGAGGGAGTGATGTAGACACCGCGCGACCCCGGTCCGGTGACCGCCCGGCATTTCCCCAGGATGCTGGGCGGCCCCACCGGCCCGGGTGCGCCGTGAACCTTCCGGCACACGAAGGGACCGTGCCCGCCTATGTATCCAGCACCAACCCCCGTGGTCTCCCGGGCCCGGCCGCGGCTCGTCGGCCAGCTCGGCGGCGCCCCGGTGAGCGGCGCGGAGGGCCGCGCCCGCCGGCAGCGCCGCCCCGGGCCCGCGCCGGGCGCCGGGCGGATCGACTTCTCGCTCTCGGGCGGCGAGCGGCTGCGCGCCACCCTGTCCGCCACCCAGGAGATCTGCCCCGAGTTCACCCCGGTGCAGGTCGTCAGGGACGCGGGCCCCTCGGTCGTGCTGATCGGCATGGCAGGCCGCCGCGCCGCCGTCGCCAAGCACCTCCTCGACCCGACCGGTCCTGGTGCCGACCGGACCAGGTCGGAGATAACGGCCTACCGCACCTTCGTGCACCACCGGCCCCCGGTGCGGGCCCCCCGGCTGATCGCCGACGACCCGCACAGCGGCACCCTGGTGGTCGAGTTCGTCCCCGGTCGGGTCGGCGCCACCCGGCGGCACCCGACGTCCGCCCCGTCCGCCGGCGAGCTGCGCGGGGTGGTCGGCGCGATCCGACGGCTCAACACCTGGCGGCCGCCGGAGGGCGTGTTCCCCGACGCGGTGAGCTACCCGGCCTGGCTCGCCCGCTACCACTCGCTCGGGCTGCTCACCGACCGGGACGTGGGCGACATGCAGGCGCTGCTGCACGGCCTGTGCGGCCGCGGCCGGCAGGAGCTGCCCCGGCAGTTCTGCCACGGCGCGGCGCAGCTGTCCCACATCCTGCTCTCGCCCAACGGCCCGGTGCTGGTGAGCTGGGAGGCGGCCGGCTGGTACCTGCCCGGCTACGACCTGGCCACGCTCTGGTCGGTGCTGGCCGACGCGCCGCTGATGCGGCGTCAGATCAGCCAGACCGCGCAGGCCGCGGGCCCCCGCGGCCGGGACGCCTTCCTCGTCAACCTGATGCTGGTGCTCACCCGGGAGATCCGGCTCTGCGAGGAGGCGGTGCAGCGTGCCATCCGGCGGCCGATGACCACCCCGGCCGGCGGCGGTCTCTCCTTCGGCGAGGAGCAACGGCTGTTGCTGCGCCGCCTGCACGACGACTGGGCGCTGGCCCGCCGCGCGATCCGCGCCGCCGTGGGAACGCGCTAGCCGAGCGCCGGCGGCGGGGCCGGCGCCGGTCAGCCGTGGTCAGCCGTGGTCAGCGCTGGAACATCTCGGCGGGGAGCGGCTTCAGCAGGGCGTAGAGGTCGTCGGTGATGGGGCGCTCCCAGCTGGCGATCGTGACGAGCACGCCGTCGTCGCGGTCGAACTGGACGCAGGAGACCCGGCCTTCGGTGCAGGTGATGCGCCGCACGATCAGCAGGTTGCCGTCGTGCATCACCGGAACGTCCTCGCTGCCGGTGGCCGTGACCTCGTCGTCGATCTCCAGCGCGGCCAGCAACTGGTGCACCTCGAAGGGAACTTCGTCCTCCTCGATGTCCCTGGCCGGCGAGCCCTCCGGCAGGTTGCCGATCACCATCGCCGGGCCGCGGCCGCCGAACAGGTCGTAGCGCAGCACGACGCCCTGGCAGCTGCCGTCGGGCGCGGGCAGCAGACCGGCGCCCAGCACGCCCGGCCAGTCGCCCGGGTCCATGGCGAGCACGTCGAAGTCGGGCCCTGCGGGCGAGGCGGCGCTGCGGCGGCGGAGGAAGGACATGCGGCCATGGTACGTGGGCTGCCTCACCCCCCGGTCGCCCCGCTTTCCGGCGGGGTGGCCACCTGTCGGTAGAGCTCGACGGCCTCGCCGGCCCTGCCCAGCTGTTCGAGGCAGTGCGCCTCGTCGTTGCGGCTGGCGAGCGCGTCGGGGTGGCCGGGGCCGAGCGCCCGCTCCCGCGCGCGGCGCACCCCGCGGTGTTCGGCCAGCGCCTCGTCCCACCGGCCGAGCCAGCCGAGTGCGACCGCGATCTCCCGGCCGCTGACCAGGGTGTCGGGGTGGTCGGGGCCCAGGGTGTCGGCGCGCAGGTCGCGGACGACGCGGGCCTCGGACAGGGCCTCCTCCCACCGGTCGAGGCGGCCGAAGCTGATGCCCAGGGCGTGCCGGGCCCGCAGCGTCTCCGGGTGGGCGGCGCCCTGGGTGCGCGCCCTGGCCTGGGCCAGCTCGTGGAAGTGCGCCACCGCCTCGCCCGACCGGCCGAGCCGCCCGAGGAGCACGCCGACCTCGAACCTGGCGTCGAGGGTGTCGGGGTGCTCGGGCCCCAACACCCGGGCGCGGGCGGCCGCGACGCCGGCGTGGCCGGCGAACGCCTCGTCGTACCGGCCGAGCCGGAACAGCGCGTACGCCGTCTCGTAGCCGCTGGCGAGCGTGTCGGGGTGCTCCTCGCCGAGCGCCCTGGCGCGCTCCGCGGCGACCGCCCGGTGCACCTCGTGCGCGTCCTCCCAGCGGCCGAGCCGGCCCAGGCTGAGCCCGGCCCGGTGCCGGCTGGCCAGCACCGCCAGGTATTCGGGTGCCGGGGCCTCGGGTGCCGGGGCCTCGGGTGCCGGGGCGCGCCGCTCGCCGCTCTGCCTGAGCAGGGCGGTGGGGGCGAGCCCCGTCCACTGGCCGGTGAGGCCGGCGGAGCGGTCGGGCCGCGGCAGCCGCAGCGACCAGGAGCCGCTGGCCCGGGATCCGGGGCCCATGCCGCGGGTCCACGCCGGCAGCCGCTCCGCGGTCCTGCGGGCCGGGGCGGGCACCAGCTCCGCGCCCTCCGCGGTGCGGACGTCGGCGAGCAGCCGGCGGGCGATGACGGCCGCGTCCTCCGGCCGGTCGGCCGGGTCCTTGGCGAGCAGTCGGAGGATGAACCGGTCGAGCTCCGCCGGCAGTTCTGGTCGCGCGGCGCTCGGCGGGGTGGGCGGGGTGTCGCGGTGGCCGATCAGGATGGCCCAGGGGTCGCCGAGGTCGAACGGCGGCACCCCGGTGGCGATCTCGTACAGCACGCAGCCGAGCGAGTAGAGGTCGCTGCGGTGGTCGACGCCGACGCCGGCGATCTGCTCGGGGGACATGTAGTGCGGGGTGCCCATGGCCATGCCGGCGCTGGTGAGCTTGGAGGTGAGGCCGATGTCCTGGGCGATCCTGGCGATGCCGAAGTCGCAGATCTTCACGGTGCCGTCGGTGAGCCACATGACGTTGGCCGGCTTCAGGTCGCGGTGGATGATGCCCTGGCCGTGGGTGTAGGCCAGGGCCGCGGCGACCTGGTCGGCGACGTCGACGATCTCCGCCACCGAGAGCGGGCCGCCGCGCTCGGTGAGCAGCTCGCTGAGGTTCCGGCCCTCGAGCAGCTCCATCACCAGGTAGAGGACGCCGTCGGACTCGCCGAAGTCGTGCACCACGGTGACGCCCCTGTGTTGCAGCGAGGCGGCCACCCGCGCCTCGCGCCTGAAGCGCTCCCGCAGCACGCGCAGGAACGGCTCCTCGTCCTGTCGACCGCCCAGTGGCTTGAGGCACTTGACCGCCACCCGCCGGTCGAGCGCCTCGTCCCTGGCCCGCCAGACCTCCCCCATACCGCCCCGCCCGATCAGCTCGAGCAGCTGGTAGCGGCCGTGGATCAACGCGCGTTCCGCCATCGCCCGCCTCGCCCCCGTTGTCGCCGGCTGTGTAGCGCCCCCACTCTTTCCTCCAGTATGGCTACCTGGTCCGGACGTTCCTATGCCAATGGGCGGCAAAGTGCGGTATCGGGCCACCCGGGGAACAAACCGGCCAGGGCCCCGGCACCGCCGTGCCGGCCGACCCGCCGCCCGGCGAATTCGCTCCTTCGGGTTTCGCTCCTTCGGGTAACGGCGAGGGCGCGCCCGTGACCTGCGGCCCGCGCCGGACCACGGGGCGCGGGCGCCGGGCGCGGCAGTAGCATCCGCACCATGAACGCACCGTCCACGCCGCCAGTGCCGGCCGCACCGTCCGAGGGACCGGGGGGACCCGAGGCGCTGTGCCTCGGCGAGACGATGGCGCAGGTGACGCCGGACCGCGGCGGCCGGCTCGACCGGTCCTCGCCCCAGCTGCTGCGGGCCGGCGGCGCCGAGTCCAACGTGGCGATGCTGCTCGCGGCGCTCGGCCACCGGGCGGCGTGGTGCGGGCGGTTGGGCGCCGACCCGCTGGGCGACCTGGTGCTCGGGGAGGTGGCGGCGGCCGGTGTCGACACCGCGCTGGTGGCGCGCGACGCGCGGCGGCCGACCGGCGTCTACTTCAAGGCCCCGGGCCCGACCGGCACCACCGTGCACTACTACCGCCGGGGTTCGGCGGCCTCCGCGATGGACGTCGGGCTGGCGGGCGAACTGGCCGCCGCGCGGCCCCGGATCCTGCATCTGAGCGGGATCACCCCGGCCCTCTCGGCCGGCTGCCGCGAGCTGGTCGAGCACCTGGTGCGGGACCGGCCGGTGCCCGGCGCGCTGGTGAGCTTCGACGTCAACCACCGGGCGCCGCTGTGGGATCCGGAGGCGGGTCGGGACCCGGCGGCCGAACTGCTCGCACTTGCCCGGGCGTCGGACGTGGTCTTCGTGGGCCTCGACGAGGCGGCCGGGCTGTGGGGCGTCGCGACGGCCGAGGAGGTGCGGGGGCTGATCGGCGGCCCGGCCTGCCTGGTCGTCAAGGACGGGGCCGACGAGGCGGTCTGCTTCGACGGGGACCTGGTGGTCAGGGAGCCGGCGCCGAGGGTCGAGGTGGTGGAACCTGTCGGCGCGGGGGACGCGTTCGCGGCGGGCTGGCTGAGCGGGCTGCTGCGCGGCCTCGGCCACGGGCCGCGGCTGCGGCTCGGCCACCTGGTGGCCGGCGCGGTGCTCGGCTCGGTGGCCGACCAGGCCGAGTTGCCCGGGCCGGCCGAGATCGACGCCAGGCTCGGCGCTTCGCCCGAGGCGTGGCGCGCCGGCGTCCCCGGGCCCCGACCGGTCATCACCGCGACGTCACGGGAGAGTTGAGGATGGGCAGGATCGACGCGCACCACCACGTCTGGGACCTCGCGCGGCGGCCACACGACTGGCTCGCCGGCCCCGAGACCTCGGCGATCCGCCGCTCCTTCGGGCTCGCGGACCTGGCGGCGCCCGCCGCGGCCGCCGGGGTGACCCGCACCGTGCTGGTGCAGGTGCTGCCCGAGGTGGCGGAGACGGCGGAGTTCCTGGCGCTGGCCGCCGACGACGAGCTGGTGGCCGGGGTGGTGGGCTGGGTCGACCTGACGCTCGGCGACGCGGTGGCCGAGCGGCTGGCCGCGCTGCGCGAGGGTCCTGGCGGCGAGCTGCTCGTGGGGGTGCGGCACCTGGTGCAGGGCGAGCCGGACGCGCGCTGGCTGTGCCGTCCCGACGTGCGGCGCGGCCTGGCCGCCGTGGCGGCCGCCGGCCTCGCCTACGACCTGTTGGTGCTGCCCCACCAGCTGCCGGCGGCGCTCGACACGGTGCGGGCGCTGCCGGGGCTCACCTTCGTCCTCGACCACCTGGCGAAGCCGCCGATCGCCGCCGGGTCCCGGCAGCCGTGGGCGCGGCTGATCGGGGAGCTGGCCGTGGAGCCCAACGTGTACGCCAAGCTGTCCGGTCTTGTCACCGAGGCGGACCACGCCACCTGGACGGTGGCCGCGCTGCGGCCCTACGCGGAGACGGCGCTGACCGCGTTCGGCACCGGGCGGCTGATGTTCGGCTCGGACTGGCCGGTGTGCCTGCTGGCCGCGTCCTACGCCGAGGTGGTGGGCGCGACCGAGGAGCTGACGGCGGGGCTCGGCCCGGCCGAGCGGGCCGACGTCTTCGGCGGCGTGGCGGCCCGCGCCTACCGCCTGCCGGCACCGCCGGCCGGCTAGGCCCGGGCCGAGGACAAGCTCAGGAGGCGCTCAGGGCTTGGTCCCCTCCTGCTCCTCCTCGATGCGGCGGTTCCAGTCGGGCTTGCTGGCCTGCCAGCCGTCCTCGTCCTTGCCGCGCCGCCAGTAGCCGGAGACCGACAGCTGCTCGCGGGTGAGGCCGCGGTCGTGCCGCAGGTGGCGGCGGAGTTCCCGGACGAAGTGGGCCTCGCCGTGCAGGAAGGCGTGCACCCGGCCGGGCGGGAACGCGGCGCCGGTGACGGCCGGCACCAGGGCGGCGCCAGGGTCGCCCGGCACTCGGTCGAGCCAGGTGATCTCGACGGATCCCGGCGACTCCAGCTTCTGCTCCTCCTCCGGGCCGCCGACCTCGAGGAAGACCCGGGCCACGGCGCCGGCCGGCAGCGCGGCGAGGGCGGTGGCGATGGCCGGCATGGCGCTCTCGTCGCCGATCAGCAGGTGCCAGTCGGCCGTCGGGTCGGGGGCGTAGGCGCCGCCTGGCCCCGCGAAGTGCAGTTCGTCGCCCGGTCGGGCCGCGGTGGCCCAGGGGCCGGCCAGGCCCTCGTCGCCGTGGGTGACGAAGTCGACGGTCAGCTCGAGGGCGGCCGGGTCCCAGCGCCGCACGGTGTACGTCCGCGTCCTCGGCCACTGCTCGCGTGGCAGGTCGCGGCGGATGGCGCCCAGGTCGAACGGCTGCGGGTAGGCCACGCCGGGCGCCGGGAAGAGCAGCTTCACATAGCTGTCGGTGTGCGAGCCCGTGGCGAACTCGCGCAGGCCGTCGCCGCCGAACACCACCCTGATCATGTGGGGGGTGAGGCGCTCCCGGCGCAACACCAACGCGCGGTGGGTCGTGGGGGTCCTGGGGGTCTGCCGTTCGGTCACGTGCACTCCTCGCTCTCTAGAGGTTAGGGTCACCTAACTCGGAGGGCGCGTCAAATGGGACCGGTCCGGGGCCCCCACCAGGGGGTGGCCTCAGTCGACGGCCACCACCTCCACCGGAGTGGTCAGCACCCGGGCCCCGGTGACCGCGCGGACGGCGCCCGTCACGGCGAAGTCGGCGGTCAGCGGGAGGTCCTCGCTCGAGTGGCCGACGGCGACCGTGAAGGTGCCGGGTTCCACGATTCGGCGCTGATCCACCCCGGTGAACGAGGTGCGGTCGGCGTGCAGCCGGAAGCGGACCCGGGCGGCGGCGCCGGCGGCGAGCGAGACCCTGGCGTAGCCCACCAGCTCCCGGACCGGCCTGGTCACCTGCGCGGTGTGGTCGGAGAGGTAGAGCTGCACCACGTCGTCGCCGTCCAGCCGGCCGGTGTTCCGCACGGTCGCCTCGACGGTCAGCTCGCCGTCGGCCGGGATCTCCCCGGCGCTCAGCGCGAGGTCCTCGTGGCGGAACTCGGTGTAGGAGCCGCCGTGCCCGAAGGGGTAGCGGGGCGAGGGGTCGACGTTGGAGACGCCCTGGCTGAACCGGCCGAGCGGCGGGGCGAGATAGGTGCCAGGTTGGCCGCCCGGGTGCCGTGGGACGCCGACCGGGAGGTGGCCGCTCGGGTTGATCCGGCCGGCGAGCACGCCGGCGATGGCGGCGCCGCCCTCCGCGCCGGGCAGGAACGCCTGGACGACGGCGGCGCAGCGGTCGGCGACGTCGCCGAGCGCGTAGGGGCGTCCCGAGACGACGACCAGCACCAGCGGGGTGCCGGTGGCCAGCAGCGCCTCGACCAGCTCGGCCTGGGCGCCGGGCAGCCGCAGGTCCATGGCGTCGCAGCCCTCGCCCGAGGTGCCCCGGCCGAACATGCTGGCCAGGTCGCCGACGGCGGCGACGCAGACGTCGGCGCGGGCGGCCGCCTCGACGGCCGCCGGGATGCCGGCGGGGTCGGGGTCGAGGACGGCGACGCCCCTGGCGTACTCGACGGTGGCGGCCGGGAGTTCGGCGCCGAGCGCGGTGCGCAGCGAGTCGATGGGCAGTCCCGTGCCGCGCTCCTCGTAGCGGGAGAGCACGTGGTTGGGGAAGGAGTAGCAGCCGAGGAAGGTGCGCGGGTCGTCGGCGCAGGGGCCGACGAGCGCGATCCGGCGGGCGGTGGCGGGCAGCGGCAGGGTGCCGTGGTTGTCGAGCAGGATCACGGACTTCTCGGCGAGTTCGCGGGCCAGGGCCCGGTTGGCCGGCGGGTCGAGGTCGACGGGCCGGCCTTCCTCGGCACCGGCCGGCGCGGGGTGCCAGTCGGGGTCGAGCAGCCCGAGGGCGATCTTCTGGCGCAGCACCCGCCGTACCGAGCGGTCGATCAGCTCCTCGGGCGCCAGCTCGGCGATTCGGGTGTAGGCGTCGGCGGCGGGCAGTTCGACGTCGATGCCGGCGCGCAGGGCCAGGGCGCCCGACTCGGCGCGGGTGGCGGTGACGCGGTGCATCAGGTCGAGGAAGCTGATGGCCCAGTAGTCGGAGACGACGGTGCCGGTGAAGCCCCAGGCGTCGCGCAGCACGCCGGTGAGCAGGCCGTGGTGGGCGGCTGCGGGCAGCCCGTCGAGGTCGGAGTAGGAGTTCATCACCGAGCCGGCGCCGCCCTCCCTGACCGCCATCTCGAACGGCGGCAGGATCACGTCGGCGAACTCCCGTGGCCCGATGGGCACGGGGGCGTGGTTGCGGCCGGCGCGGGAGGCCGAGTAGCCGGCGAAGTGCTTGAGGGTGGCGACGACGCCCCGCTCCTGGAGGCCGCGCACATAGGCGGTGCCCAGGGTGCCGACCAGGTAGGGGTCCTCGCCGATGGTCTCCTCGACACGCCCCCAGCGGTAGTCGCGGACGACGTCGAGCAGCGGCGAGAGGCCCTGGTGGACGCCGACCGCGCGCATGTCGTGGCCGATGGCGCCGGCCATCCGGCCGACCAGGTCGGGGTCGAAGGTGGCGCCCCAGGCGATGGCGGCCGGGTAGACGGTGGCGCCCAGGGTGGTGAAGCCGGTGAGGCACTCCTCGTGGGCGATGGCGGGCACGCCGAGCCGGGTCTCCTCGGCCAGTCGCCGCTGGTACTCGGCCAGCCGTTCGGCGCCCGCCGCGGGTTCGACGGGCGCGCTGCCGAACACCCGGGTGAGGTGGCCGAGGCCGTGCGCCGCGGCCTCCTCGAACGGGCGGTGGCCGGCCTCGAAGGCGCTCTGCATCGGGGCCACGTCCCCGCCCTCGGCGCGCACCTCGGTCGCGGCGCGCGGCCAGTGGGCGCCGAGTTGGGCCAGTTTCTCCTCGACGGTCATGGCGGCCAGCAGCGCCTCGACGCGGTCGTCCTGGGGTAGCGAGGGGTCACGCCAGGGCGCGGTCTTCGGCATGTGCGCTCCTTCGTCACCGGTCCGACACCGGCCCGTCAGTGATGGAAAAAGTTTCCAGTTGTTCACTAAACCCAGAGCACGGTAGGCCGCCGGCATTCGGGCGTCAATACAGCCAAGAATCCTCGAAACTATTTCGTGGACCTCAGGTAGGGTGGCGTTGCGACACGGCGGCGAGGCGGAGGCGATGGCGCGAACGAACGGCACCCGGGCGACCCTTGACGCGGTGGCGGCCGCCGCCGGGGTGTCCAAGGCCACGGTGTCCAAGGTGCTCAACGGGCGCCCCGGGGTCTCCGGCGAGACCCGGGAGCGGGTGCGGGAGGCCATGCGCCGGGTCGGCTACTCCCCCACCGTCGGGCCGCGCGACCCCGCGCCGGCCGGCAGCGTGCAGGTCGTCTTCGACACCCTGGTCAACCCGTACGCGGTCCACGTGCTCGACGGAGTGCTCGCGGGCGCCGAGGAGTTGGGCGCCGAGGTCGTCACGAGCGTGCTGCGCCCGAACGGCGGCGTCCGCACCACGCCGGTCGGGCCCGCCTGGCTCGAGCAGCTGAGCGCCCGGGGCCGGGCCGGCCTGATCCTGGTCACCTCCGAGCTGACCGCGGACGAGATCGCCACCTGCCACCGGCTGGGGCTCGGCCTGGTGGTGGTGGATCCGCTCAACCCGCTGGACGAGAGCCTGGTCAGCGTGGGCGCCACCAACTGGGCGGGCGGCGTGCAGGCCACCGAGCACCTGCTCTCGCTCGGCCACCGGCGGATCGGCTACGCCGGCGGCCCCGACCGCTCGGTGCCGGCGCGCGAGCGGCTGCACGGCTACCGGGACGCGCTGGAGTCCGCCGGCGTCCCGCAGGACCCCGAGCTGGCGCTGCTCGACGCGTTCCAGCCCGACGCCGGCCGGCGGATGGCGGACGCGCTGCTCGACCTGGCCGACCCGCCAACGGCCGTCTTCGCCGGCAGCGACAGCATCGCCATGGGCGTGCTGGTGGCCGCGCGCGCCCGGGGGCTGCGGGTGCCAGGCGAGCTGAGCGTGGTCGGCTTCGACGACACCTACGGCACCCTGTGGACGGATCCGCCGCTGACCACCGTCCACCAGCCGCTGCGCGACATGGGCCGGGTCGCCGTCCGCACCACGCTGCAGCTCGCCAGGGGCGAGAAGCCCGACTCGCACCATGTCCAGCTCGCCACCCGGCTGTTGGTGCGCGGCTCCACCGCCCCGCCGTAACGCTCCGCTGGCAGTGCCGCGGCAGGCCGTCTTTCGCCGGCGGGCGCGTCGTGGCCGGTCGCGCCCACGCGGCGGAGCCGCCCCACGTTACGGTCCCGCGCCCCTTCGGGGTGCCGTGAAGCGGAGGCGAACTCGGCCCGCCAGGCTCGGGCCGTGGCCGCCGGTTGGGCGTTACCGCGGAGCTACTGCCGGCCCTGGCGCAGGCCGGCCAGGAAGCGCCAGAGCCCGGAGCGCGGGCGCTGCGGCGCGGCGGCGGGGGCCGCGTCGCCCGGGGCGGCCGGGTCGGAGGTCTCGGGCGCGGCGGCCGGCAGCGGCGCGGTGCCGGCGAGTTGCCGGTAGCGCACCGGGAGCGTCTTCACGCCGCGGAAGTAGGTCGAGGCGCGCCACGGGATCTGGTCGACCGGCAGCACGAGTTCGAGCTCGCAGCGCTCGAACAGCCGGCTGACGGCCGTGGTGGCCACCATCTCGGCCAGCTCCTGGAAGGGACACTGGTGCGGGCCCGCGCCCCAGGCGAGGTGGGCGCGGGAGCTCGTGAGCGCGTCGTCGTCGAGCGCGCTGACGAACACCGGGTCGCCGTGCGCGGCGGCCACCGAGGGCATCACCGGGTCGCCGGCGGCCAGCCGGAAGTCGCCCAGGTCGACGTCGGAGACCGGGAAGCGCAGCGAGAGGTTGGTCCAGGAGGGGTTGGCCATCTGCACGCGGTTGACCAGCTCGTGGATGGCGCCGGACTTCAGGTTGTCGTAGGCCGTGTCGTTGCCGCCCAGGACCTCGATCACGCTGTTGGTGATGGAGTTCGTGGCCGAGTCGGCCAACACGAGGATGGCGTAGAGCTCGGAGCCGATCTGCTCGTCCGACAGCTCGGGCGCCGCCGCGATGAGGCGGGTGGTGAGGTCCTCGCCCGGGTTCGCCCGCCGGTAGGCGGCGAGTTCGGTGGTCGCGGCGTGCAGCCTGACGATCGCCTCGGCCGCGTCCGGGCCCGAGTCGGCGAGCCGCCAGGCGTCCATGACGACGTCGTCGCCCTGCTCGACGGGGAAGCCGAACAGCCGGTTGATCACCATCAGCGGCAGCGGGCGGGCGAACTGGGCGCTCAGGTCGACGAATCCGCTGCCGCCGCCCTCCGTGAAGGCGGTGATCAGCTCGTCGACGTGCCGGCTCACCGCGGTCCTGAGCTCGATGGCCTGGGGCTGCCCCGGGTCCTGGAACGGTCGCATGGCGTCCTCCAGGGCGGCCCTGGTCGCCTTCCGCACCTCGTCGTCCTGGAGGAGCAGGGTGTTGGTCCGGTAGGCGGCCAGCATGGGCCACTCCTCCGGCACCAGCCCCTCCCTCAGCTCCCGCCAGTAGGAGGGCGTCTTCTTCCACTGCCGCTCGTCGCGCATCACGTCGAGGACCTCGTGGTAACCGATGACCAGCCAGACGGGATGGCCGAGCAGGTCCACGGGGGCCACCGCGCCGTACCGGTTGCGCAGCCGCTCGAAGACGAGGGCGGGGCGGGTCTCGAAGTCCCTCGTCATCAGCGGCTCCACGGCCAGCGACGCCAGATCGGACGGTATGCGCGATTCCATGCGGTCTTCCCTTGCCGAGCGGTTGGTCTCCCCTGGAGGGGCAGCCTAACCACCCATCCGCCCGGTTCATGCCAACAGTGCGGGCAACTCAGGCCGTTGAGGCCACCACGGAGAACCGCTCGCCGTTCGCCGGCACCCCGACGCCACGCCAGGTGAACGGCAGGCCACGCGCGGTGTCCAGATTCGGCCCGTCCATCAGTTGGAAGTGCAGGTGGGGCTCGGTGGAGTTGCCCGAGTTGCCGCAGCGGGCGAGCTGTTGGCCGGCGACGACCCGGTCGCCAGGCCGCACGGTGAGCGAACCCCGGCGCAGGTGCGCGTACATGGCGTAGACGCCGTCGCCGAGGTCCAGCACGAGGTGGTTGCCGACCACCCGGCCAGCTCCCGCCGTGTCGCGGAACAGCCCCTCGACGAACAGGTAGAGCAGGGCCGGGTACGAGTTGCGGCTGAGGTGGTCCCGGTGCCGGTCGGTGGCGTGCACGACGGTGGCGTCGGCGACCGCGAACAGCGGCTGCTCGAAGGCGGGGAAGTCGCGGTTGGGGCGGGCCGGGGGCCACCAGCCGAAGGCGGGGCCCGGACGGTCCTCGGGGGCGGCCGTGATGTCGATGGCGTGCGACTGGCCGTAGGCGCTGGTGCCGTGGCTCGGCACCTTGTCGGCCGGGCTGTTGAGGGCCCGCCAGCCGCCGACGACGGGCGGCGCGACCTCGACGGGCGCGGGCCCGGCCTCCGCGTCCGACGGGGCACCGTCGCGGGCGGCGGTCACCGGGCGGTTGACCAGTTCGGCGGCGATCCCGGCCAGGATGGCGCCGGCGATCAGCAGCCAGCCCCAGAGCATGGTGAAGTCCCACCAGAAGCCGGCGATCAGCTGGACGAGGAAGGCCGCCATCAGGGAACGGCGGAGTATCGAGAGCCACATGAGCATGGAGGTCTCCTGAGGTCGGTGGCGTGTGGCCGTGGGCGGGGCCGGTCAGGGCTGGGCGGTGGCGAGGGCGACCAGCAGCGGGACCACCCGCCCAGGCGGCACCTCGTAGCGGCCCCTGGCCGCGGCGTGCAGCCAGCCGGCGGAGGTCAACTGCCGCAGGTGGTGGTAGATCTGGCCGGTGGTGCCGAGGTCGTCGAGCGCCGCGAGCTCGGCGGCGGTGCGCCGGCCGCCGAGGATCTCGCGCAGCAGGCGCAGCCGCACGGCGTGGCCGAGCGCGGCGAAGGACTCCGCGGCGTCCGACCAGTCGCGGTCGAACAGCTGCTCGGCCGTCAGCCCGTCCTGCCAGTGGAACAGCTCGCCGGCCGGCAGCCGGACGGAGCCGGTGAACAGCACTCCCCCGGCGTCGGCGCCCGCCTCGGCAAGCCGCGCCCGCAGCCCTTCGAGTGCCCAGAAGTCGCCCTCGGCGGCCGGCGCCACCACCTCCCGGTCGCCGGCCCGCTCGAGCGCCGCGAGACGGCGCTCGAGCTCGGCGACCCGTTCTTCGAGATCCATGATGACGAATATACGTAACTACGTAACCAGCAGGCAAGGGGGGTGGCCCGCGGCCCGGCTCAGCCCCCGGCCCGCCCAGCGGCGAGCAGCCTGGCCACGGCCTCGGTGGTCGCCGGGTGCCCGGTCAGCAGGGCGCCGACCTCGCCGGACGGCGCCGCCGCACGCCGCCAGCCGGCGTCGTGGCCGAGGAGCGCGGCCACCGCGTCGCAGGTGTCGGTGGCGGCGGCCAGCAGCTCGGCCACCGGCGCTGCCGGCCCTGGCCCGGCCGGCGCCACCGCCGCCCGCTCCCCCGACCACGGCGGCACCCAGCCGTCCAGGGCCGGCAGCGAGGCGGGGAAGGTGCGGCCCGCCTCGCGGACCAGCGTCGGCAGCAGCCCACCGCCGTCGGCGCGCAGCGTGGTGATCAGCTTCGGCAGCCAGGGCAGCAGCACCCGGTCGGGCAGGTCGGCGAACGCCCTGGACAACACCTCGACCACGAACGGCGCCAGCGTGGGCACCGACTCCAACGCCTGCACGAAGCCGCTCAGATAGCGCGGGAAGGCCGGGATCACCAGCGGGTTGGCCAGCAGTTCGGCGGCGCGCGCCCGCAGCTCGTCCAGGGTCAGCAGCCCGAGCCTCGACTTGGCCGCCCAGAGCAGCGCGACCTTCTCCGGCGCCTCGGGGTGCGCCTGGCGGACCGCGAGTTCGAGCTGGGTGTGGTCGCAGCCGAGCGACAGCGCCAGGCTCTCCATGCCGAAGAGGAACCCGAACATGGCGCCCACCTGGCGCACCCCGGTGTCCTCGTCGGCGAAGGCGGTGGGCAGCAGGGTGCAGTAGTGGGCGTAGCCGGCCGTCACGAACGCCTCGCACCAGCGCGGCAGTTCGGGCTCGACGGCGTGGTAGTGGGCCAACAGCCGCCGGATCTGGCGCAGCACCAGGGGCGCGTGGTCCACGGTGCGCTCGGCGGCCAGCAGCTCCACGGCGCGCGCCCCGAGCTCCTCGGCGAGCCGACCGCCGCCCAGGTAGAGGATGGCCTCCTCGACGCCCTCCAACACGGCCGCCGCGGTGGCGTGCTGCGCCCACGCGTCCCGGCGCAGCCGCTGTTCGAGGACCTGCTCGATGGAGACGCCCTCGTAGCCGAGCTCGACGATGGCCCGCTGGTTGCGGCCGATGTCCAGGTCCCAGCTCTCCTGGATGGAGCGCTCGCCGAGCCGGCGCGCACCCATCACGGGGCGGGCGACGTCGCCGAGCAGGCGGCGCAGCACCCACAGCAGGTCGGAGCAGGCCCGCAGTTCGGGGTCGGCCTCCAGGTCGAGCAGCGCCCGCTGCTTGGTGCGGGCGGTGAGACTCACCCCGAGCGGCGCCAGCCGGTCGAGCACGTCCCGCGCCAGCGGTGGCAGCGCCGCGTATCCCACGGAGCCGACGCGGTCGCCGCCGAGCAGGATCTCGCACAGCCGGCGGACGTCCCGCCGGCCGGGCACGGTGTCCTTCTCGATGCAGGTGACCGCGGCGTCCTCGAAGTCGTAGGGGGTGGGCCGGTCGCGGCCGCGCATGCCGGCGAGCAGGATCGAGGTCTCGTAGACGGCGATGGCGTCCGCGGTGCTGGCGAGATAGCCGTTGCGGCGGGCCAGCCGGACGATGTCCACGCACCAGCCGAGCAGTTCCTCCTCGTCGAGGCCGTCCGGTGGGGGCGGGGTACCGAGGAAGCCGGAGAGCCGGTCGGCGGACGGCTCGGGGCCGGCCGGCCGGGTGGCGCGCCCGCGCGCCGACCGGCCGCCTGACCTGGCGCCCGCCGACGTGGCGCCGCCCGCCTTCTGGCCCCGGAGCCGGAACGGGGTGACCCGGTGGCTGCTCAGCGCCCGGTCCCAGGCGGCGGCCGCGATGGACACCGCGCCCTGGGCCAGGCCGAACTGCGCCTCGATGGCGGAGTGGCTCGACGGGATGAGCCCGTACCTCCAGGAGGTGGCGGTGCGCGGGCTGATCTCGTACGGCGGGGCCTCGGCGGCGAGCCCGAACTCCGCGACGCGGCTGGCGGCGTGGAAGGCGCCGCAGACGTAGACGCAGCCCTCCGGGTCGGCGCCCGAGGCGGCCAGGTGCTCGCGGATCCTGGTCCACATGTAGCGCTCGCGGTCCTCGTCCCTGGCGTCGTGCTCTGGCCGCTCGGGGCCCAGCCGCCGGAACAGGCTCCCGATCATCACCATGACCTGGCGGTAGGTGTCGTGGTCGGCGCCGGCCAACGGCCGCTCCACGTACTGGTCCCACCACTCCGACCAGTGCCGCACCCTGCCGTGGTGCAGCAGGTGCGCCTCCAGCTCCTCGAAGCGGGGCCGCAGGTCGCCGATCTCGATGCCGACCGCGTCGCCGTGCAGGCCCGCCTCGTCCCGCGGCTCGGGCGACGGCGCCCCCTCGGCCCCGTTCTCCCCCTGCTCGGCGGTCGCCTCGTTCGCCCGGTCCTCGCGCAGCCACTGGAAGACGTGGTCGGTGGAGCGGTCGACGAGGACCAGCTCCACGCCCGGGGTCTGAAGGGCGTAGGCGATGGCCTGGTACTCGGCGGACGCCTCGGTGACGGGGGCGACGACGCTGAGCGGGGACCAACCGGGCGGGAAGCCGTCGAGCTCGGTGGCGAACGCCTGGAGCGCCACGGGGAGCCGGCAGTTGCGCAGCTCGTCGACGAGCGGCCGCAGGTCCTCGCAGAGCTCCAGGTAGATGACGGTCGGCCGCTTGTCGCGCAGCCGCCTGGCCATGGCGAGCGCCGAGGCCGGCGAGTGGTGGCAGACCGGGAAGATCTCGAGACGCTCGCGCAGCGCGCGGTCGACGTCGTCGACCATGCCGGCGAGTATCTCGGGCACCGCGGCGGAGTCGCCGGCGAACTCGTCGGCGGCGGCGAGCAGTTGCTCGCGGAGCGCGGCGAAGGGGCCGGCCGGCGGCGCCACCTCGCCCGCCTCGGGTGTCGACATGTCGTCACTCATGACAGGGTGGTGATCGCGTCGCGGCCGCCCTCGAGGAACTCCTGCCAGGGCCCGCCCTCGTCCTTCTTGGCGCGCGACTCCACGACGCCGTGCCAGAACTTGTTGAGGATGGCGAGGTCCTCGGGGGTGCGCCTGGCCAGCGAGCCGACCAGCGAGCCGGCGAGGGTGCGGGCGCCCAGCGTGCGGTCGCCGAAGAACTGGCTGTGCAGGATGGCGTCCTCCAGCACGCCGATGCCCTCGGCGGTGGAGAGCGACGACTCGAGGCGCTGGTCGTCGCTGGTGGCCGAGGCGGCCGCGGCGCGCAGGTCGGCGAAGCTCTGCAGCAGGATGTCGAGGAGCGAGGGCGGCACCTCGAGCTCCATCCGGTGCCTGCGCAGCAGCTCGCTGGTGCGGAACCTGACGATCTCGGCCTCGCTTCGCTTGTTGGTGACCACCGGGATGCGGACGAAGTTGAACCGGCGCTTCAGCGCGGACGACAGGTCGTTGACGCCGCGGTCGCGGCTGTTGGCGGTGGCGATCACGGAGAAGCCCGGCTTGGCGAAGACGACGTTGTCGCCGTTGTGGTCGTCGAGTTCGGGGATGGACACGTACTTCTCGGAGAGGATGGAGATCAGCGCGTCCTGGACATCGCTCGTGGACCTGGTCAGCTCCTCGAAGCGGCCGATCACGCCGCGCTCCATGGCGGTCATGATCGGCGAGGGGATCAGCGACTCCCTGGACTGGCCCTTGGCGATCACCATCGAGACGTTCCACGAGTACTTGACGTGGTCCTCGGTGGTGCCGGCGGTGCCCTGCACGACCAGCGTCGAGTTGCGGCTGATGGCCGCGGACAGCAGCTCGGCCAGCCAGCTCTTGCCGGTGCCCGGGTCGCCGATGAGCAGCAGCCCGCGGTCCGAGGCGAGGGTCACGATGGCGCGCTCGACGAAGCCGCGGTCGCCGAACCACTTCTGCGGGATCTCCCGGTCGAGGCCGTCGGCGCGCTCGGAGCCGAGCACGAACAGCCGGACCATCCGGGGGCTGAGCCGCCAGGAGAAGGGCTTGGGGCCGTCGTCGACGGACTCCAGCCAGTCGAGCTCCTCGGCGTACTTCACCTCGGCGGGGGCGCGCAGCAGCGGGGTGTCGGTCATGAGTGGTCTCTCCAGGAGTGGTTGTCAGGCGAGGAAGTTCTTGAGCTCGAACACGAGCTTGCGGATGTGCCCCGAGATCACCGGGGTGCCGAGGGCCTTGAGCCGCTCGCGGAACCAGGGGTCGACGCTGGCGTGCCCCGAGCTGTTCACCGAGCCGACCGGGATGACCTTGACGCCCGAGCGGTGCAGGGACTCGAAGTCGGTCATCAGGGACCGGTTGTCGTAGAAGTCGGAGATCCAGACCAGCACGGTGTCGCGTGGCTCGGCGATCTTGGGGCGGACCCTGGTCATGGCGACCGTGCCGTCGGTGCCGCCGCCCAGCGTGGTGCGCAGCAGCGTCTCGAACGGGTCGTGGACCCAGGGCGTGAGGTCGATGGCGCGGGTGTCGTAGGCGACGAGGTGGACGTCGACCTTGGGCAGCCCCGCGAAGATCGAGGCCAGGATGGTGCAGTTGACCATCGAGTCGACCATCGACCCCGACTGGTCGACCACCACGATCATCCGGGCCGGCGTGGTGCGCTTGGCGGTGTGCCGGTAGAAGAGCCGGTCCACGTAGAGCCGTTGGTCCTCCGGGCTCCAGTTGGTGAGGTTCTTCCAGATGGTGCGGTCGATGTCCAGGTTGCGGAAGACCCGCTTGGGCGGCACGGACCGGTCGACGACGCCCGCGCTGGTCTGCCGCACCTGGGTGCGGAGCACCTCGGCGACCTGGTCGACGAAGGAGCGGATCAGGGCCTTGGCGTTGGCCAGCGCGACGCCCGAGAGGTTGGCCTTGTCGCGCAGCAGCTGCTCGATCAGCGACATGCTGGGGGTCAGCTGCCTGGCCAGGGCGGAGTCGGCCAGCACCTCGCGCAGCCGCATCCGGGAGACGAGGTCGGCCTCCAGGTTCGCCAGGGTGCCGGAGAGTTCGCCGCCGGCCTCCTGGCCCATGCCGCGCCGGCACCAGCCGGCGTCGCGTTGCCAGTCGGCCAGCTGCTCGGCCGTGACGTCGCCGGTGCCGGTGGCGAACACGTTGAGCAGCAGCTTGGAGAGCAGGGCGGCCCGGCGCGCCTGTTCGCGGGGGTCCTCCTCGGCCGGGGCCCGGTCGCCGCCCTCGGTGGGGGACGTCAGGTTCTGGAACTCGCCGGCCAGCTCGGGGAAGCGCTGCACCAGGTTGTCCACCGAGACGGCGGGGTCGAGCAGGCCGGGGGGCAGCCCCAGGTCCTGGACGACGGCGACGCTGGCGGATTCGAGCGCCGGCTGTTCCTCGTGGTCGAAGAGGCGGGAGAGGAGGCGCCAGTAGAGCACCTGGCGGCGGTTCTGGTACGGCTGTGCGCCGTCGGTTCCGGTCATTTCCGCAGCAGCCGTCCGGCTCGTTCGCGGAGCACGGTGACCGGGTCGCCGGCCCGTGCCTCCGCCTTCGCGATCTTCTGGTCGGTGACGCCCAGGGCCCAGTCGCCGTTGTGCGCCTCGGCCGGCTTGCGCTTGACCGTCGCCTGGAGCGCGAGCGGCTGGAGCAGCCAGCGGTCGCCTTCCAGCCTGAGCAGCCCGACGCAGGCCGTGGAGGACCGGACCAACTGGGGGGTGAGCGGCCCGCAGGCCGGCAGCCGGTGGGGGGCGATCTCCAGGGCGACGCCGTCGAGTTCGAGCGTGGCGCCGTCGGAGTCGTAGCCCTCGACGAGCACGGGCTCGGCGATCAGCACCGGGTGCCGGTCGAGGGGCGGGACGGGCGCGGCGGTGGCCTGGGGCAGCAGGACCCGGGCGGTGGCGAAGGGGTCGGCGGGCTCGCCGACGGTGGCCCGCTCCTCGTCCCAGACCAGGTCGCCGCCCGGCAGCAGCGGCAGCTCGGTGATCTCCAGGGCGCGGCGCTCGGCCAGCGCGGTGAGCAGTTTCTGGTGGTGCTGGAGCAGCCGCCAGACGGCGGGCCCGGTGATGGTGTCGACCTTCCCGGCGCCGACCGCGGCGCGGACCAGGCGGGGCGGCGCGCCGCCGGCGGGCTCCAGGACGGCGTGCACCTGGACCTGGAAGGCGGTGCCGTGCTCGTGCGCGTCGGCGCCGAGGATCAGCAGCCGGCCGGAGACCGGTTCCGGGTCGGTGGCCTGGCCGCCGCCCTGGGCGAGGAGCAGGGCGCGCGACCAGAGGTCGGCCCAGCGCCTGGCGGGCAGCACGTCGAGCGCGGCGACCGGGGAGGCGGCGCGCAGCTCGGCGGCCAGGCCGTCGACCAGCACCGCGAGCCGGCGGTGGGCCGGGTCGGCGAGCAGGGCCTCGACGGTCTGGTCGACGGCGGAGACCAGGTCGTGGCCCACGCCGCGCCAGCCGGCGATGGCCAGCTCGCGGAGCCAGGAGCGGCGCCCGGCCAGCGGCCCGGCGGCGGGCGGCTCGTCGGCCACCGGCCGGGACCACTCAGCCCTGGCGCGGCCGAGCGCCGGGTCGAGCGCGGCGAGCCGGGCGCCGGTCACGGCGCCGAACAGCGCGGTGCGGGCGCCGGCCAGGGTGGCCAGGTGCTCGTCCGTGACGGAGCCGGCGGCGATCTTCTCGACGGCCTCGGCGAGCGCGGGCCCGAGCGGGGTGGCGGCGAAGGCGCCGGCCAGCTCGGTGAGCGCGGCGAGGCGCTCGGCGCCGAGCCTGGCGAGGCCGTCGCCGAGGGCCTCGTCGAGGCCGGCCACCAGGTCGAGGGCGGCGGCGGCCCCGGCGGGCTCGGCCGCCCGCAGTTCGGTGAGCTGGACTCCCCGCATCAGCGCACCGCTTCCGGGGCCGGGAACCAGTGCAGCTCGGGTATCGGCGCCCGGTGGTCGGGCAGCTCCAGATAGGCCAGGTGGCGCAGGAACCGGCTGAACACGGCGGCCGCCGGGGCCGCCTCCCGCCCGCCGGTCAGGCCGGCGAGCAGGTCGCCTTCGGCGCCCACCTCGGCGTGCAGATAGCGGGCGACGCGGTCGACGCCGTACTGGAGCACGGCCTCGTCGGCCAGCGCCCGCAGGTGCTTGCACGGCCGCGCCCCGAGGCCGCCGCACGGCCGGTTGTTGTTGGTGCTGCAGCTGAGGCCGTGGCTGCGGGCGGCGATCGAGGCGACGTAGACCCGCGCCGGGTCGGAACCGCTCGACACCACCCCCTGCAGCCGCCCCTCGGCCAGCTCGACGAAGGGCACCTTCGCCAACTTCCGTGGTCGCACGGGCTCCACCACCCGCACCGTGCTGCCGCGCTCCCACGCGGCTCGCTCCGTGTCCGCCTCGTTCACGACCATCGATCTCCAGCCTGGCGCGCCCGCGCCGTCGCCCATGCGTGTGAGTGCCGACGCGAGGTCTCGTCCGCCGCGTCGATCTTGGGAAACAGCATGGCGGAGGGCACTGACAATCCCTCAGGACGCGATGATCAGCCGCTCTCCCCATCATCGGATGGTTCGATTCATCACAGAATCATGCTTTTCATGGCCGATGATGCGTTATTGACACCAGCTCGGTAATTGTCCCTAATGGAACGGAGCGGCCCCGCCACTCGACAGCCAAGGAGCCCCCGTGACGAGCTCGTCCGTGATCGCCGAAGGCGCCGCCCCCACCACCGACACCGCCCGCGTCCCAGCCGACTTCATCGGCCTGACCAACTCCCTCTGCGACGCCCAGGCCCTGCTCACCGCCCTGGAGCTCGACCTGTTCGGCACACTCGCCACCGGTCCCGCCGACCTCGAATACCTCCGTGCGGCGCTCGGCCTGCACGGCCGCGGCATGGCCGACTGGCTCGACCTCCTGGTCCACAACGGCATGCTGGAACGGCACGGCGACGGTTACCGCAACGCCCCGGTGGCCGACCGCTATCTGGTCCGCGGCGGCGCCCACTACACAGGGGACGTGCTGCTCCGGCGGATGTTCCCGGCCCTGCTCGACCTCACCGAGTCGCTGCGCACCGGCACCCCGCACGGCAGCGACGAGTTCACGGACACGGTCAGCCGCCTCGACATGGTCCGCCAGTTCGCCGACCAGATGGACTTCATCACCGACCCGCTCGTCGGGCCGCTCCTCGCCGCCTACGACGGCTGGGGCCGGCACCGGTCGGTGCTCGACGTGGGCGGCTGCCGTGGCGGCCTGCTCTCCCGGCTGCTGGCCGCCCACCCCCACCTCACCGGCCAGGTGTTCGACCTGCCCATGATGGCGCCGCTGGCCGCCGAGCAGGCCGCAGCCCGCGGGCTGCGGGGCCGGCTGTCCTTCCACGCGGGGAACTTCTTCACCGACCCGCTGCCCGCGGCCGATGTCGTGGTCATGGGGCACACCCTGGTCAACTGGCCTGCCGAGCGGCGGGCCTTCCTGCTGCGCGCGCTCCACGAGAGCGTCAACCCCGGCGGCGTGCTGCTCGTCTACGACCGGATGCTCACCGGGGCGCTCGACGAGGCGGAGCGCCACAACCTCCGGATCAGCCTCTCCATGCTGGTACTGACCAGGGGCGGCTCCGGCTACCCCCTGGAGGAGTTGCGCGCACACGCCACCGCGGCCGGCTTCGCCTCGGTGGCCCACCGGCCACTCGGCGAGCACGACACGCTGGCCGTCTGCCGGAAGGCGCCCTCGCCGAACGACACGTCCTCGAACGGCCCCGCCCCCGGCTCAGCCGCCGGCGGGGCTCACGGGCAGCTGAACGACGACGTCGAGGCCGCCGTCGGGCAGCGGCGTCAGGCACAGCGTCCCGTGGTGGGCGGTGACGACCGCCTGGACGATGGACAGGCCGAGACCTGATCCGGCCTCGCTGTGGACGCGGGCGCCCTCACCGCGGACGAAGGGTTCGAGCAGGCGGTCGGCCGTGCCGGGGGCGATGACCTGACCGGTGTTGACGACGCGCAGCCGGGAGCGGCCGGCCCGGCTCGTGCCGGTGCTGACCTCGACCCGACCGCCCGGGTGGTTGTGGCGGACGGCGTTGCCGATCAGGTTCCCCGCCATCCGCTCCAGCAGCACGGAGCGCCCGGTGACCGGCGCCGGGCCGAGCGCGGTCTCCACGGCGAGGGCGCCGGCCGGGACCTCGGGCGCGGCGGCCGCCACGGCGTCGGCCGCGATCCCGGCGAGGTCCGCCGGCCCGCCCGGGCCGCCGGCGCCGGCCTGGCTGCGGGCCAGCAGGAGCAGCCCGTCCAGGGTGTGCTGGCTGCGCGCCGCGGCGTCCCGCACGTCGTGGGCCATGGCGACGAGGTCGTCCGGGTCCGGCCGGCCGTCGAGCGTGACGTCGACGGCGGTGCGGATCGTGGCCAGCGGCGTGCGCAGTTCGTGCGCGGCGTTGGCGGTGAACAGGCGCTGACCGTGCAGGCCGTGTTGGATGCGGTCCAGCATGCCGTTGACGGTGGTGGCCAGCGCGGCGAGCTCGTCGGCCGGCGCGGCCACCGGAACCCGCTCGGAGAGGTTGTCGGCCGACAGCCGTTGCGCGGTGGCCGCGATGGCGCGGACCGGCCGCAGGATCCGCCCGGCCAGCCACCAGCCGAGGACGGCGGCCAGCAGGGTCACCACCGCGAGGGCGATGGCGGCCTGGGTGAGGAACGAGGAGAGCGCCAGCCGCCGCAGGCGCTCTCCCGTGTCGAGCAGCTGGTCGGGCAGGGAGGGCGCGGGCGGCACGTCGCCCCCCGAGGTGAGGCGCACGACGCCCATCCGGGGGCCGAGGTGCCCCCGCATCAACAGGTAGGTCAGGCCGGTCAGGACCAGGCCGGCGGCCAGCACCAGGGCGGTGAGGAGGAGGGTGAGCCGGCCGCGGGCCGTCAGCTGGTGCCGGGGCACGGTGTCACGTCCTGACGCGGTAGCCGGCGCCGGTGACGGTGTCGATCAGCGGCGGGTCGTCCAGCTTGCGGCGCAGCGTGCCGACGGTGATGCGGACGGCGTTGGTGAACGGGTCGGCGTGCTCGTCCCAGACCTTCTCCAGCAGCGTCTCGGCGCTGACCACGTCGCCGCGGGCGGCGAGCAGTTCGTGGAGCACCCCGAACTCCTTGGGCGTCAGGTGCAGCGCCCGGCCGGCGCGCTCGGCCAGCCGCCTGGCCGGGTCGAGCACCACGTCGGCGGCGCGCAGCACCGGCGGCCTGGCCGGGGCGCTGCGCCGCGACAACGCCCAGACGCGGGCGACGAGTTCGGAGAACGCGAACGGCTTGCTCAGGTAGTCGTCGGCGCCGAGGGTCAGGCCGGCGACCCGGTCCTCCACCGAGTCGGCGGCGGTGAGCATGAGGACACGATGCCTCCCGTCCCCGGCGAGGCGCCGGCACACCGTGTCCCCATGCACCACGGGCAGGTCCCGGTCGAGCACGACCACGTCGTACGGCGTGTGGGCGCACTTCTCGAGCGCCGACCCGCCGTCGCCCGCGAGGTCGACGGCGAAGCCGTGCTTCCGCAGGCCGGCCGCCACGTACTTCGCCAGTGGTTGTTCGTCCTCGACCAGCAGTACCCGCATGCCCGCAGTCTGCCGACGCCGACCTATGGACCGCGTATGGAGCGACGATCGGGAGCCGAGCGGCGCGCCCCGGTAGAAGTGCGGAACGCAGTGACTCCGCCCCCTCCGTGAAGGGTGACCTCCTCATGACCACGACCCGCCGCGCCGTCCTCGGCGCCCTCGGCGTCTCCTTCGCCGCCACCGGCGCGACGCTGGCCGGAACCGGGACCGCCCGGGCCGGGAGCGCCGAGGCCGCCCGGGCCACGTCCGGCCGCGTCCCGCCCGAACTACGGCCGGGTGGCGCGTTCGACGCGTTCCTCGCGGCGGAGGCCGAACAGGGCCGGTTCTCCGGCAGCGTGCTGCTGACCCACCACGGGCGGCAGGTGCTGGCCCGCTCGCACGGCATGGCCGACCGCGACCGGTCGCTGCCCAACGGCCCCGACACGCTCTTCTCGTTGGCCTCCGTGACCAAGCTGTTCACCGCCGTCGCCGTGACCCAGCTCGCCCAGCGCGGCGAGGTGCGGTACCAGGCGACCGTCGGCACCTACCTCGACGGCTTCCCCGCCGAGGTCGCCGACCAGGTGACCGTCCACCACCTGCTCACCCACACCTCGGGCCTCGGCGACACCTTCCGGATGCCGGGGTTCCAGGAGGAGTCGGCCACCTGGGACAGCGTGGCGGAGGTGATGGCGGGCTTCGGCAGGTTCGTCAGGGCGGACCGGCCGGCGTTCCCGCCGGGCGCCGGGTTCGCCTACAGCAACACCGGCTACCACGTGCTCGGCGAGATCGTCGCGGCCGTCGCGGGCCGGCCGTACCACGACCACGTCAGGGAGCACGTCTTCCGGGCGGCCGGGATGACCGACTCGGACTTCTACACCAGGACCCAGTGGCGCGACGACCGCCGCATCGCCCACCCGTACGCCGTCACGGAGACGGGCGAGCGGGAGGACGTCATCGAGCAGCGGCTGTTCGTCGGCACCCCGGCCGGCGACGCCTTCGCGAGCTGCGCCGGCCTCGACCGGTTCGCGCGGGCCCTGACCGGCGGGCAGCTCCTCGACCCGGCGTTCGTGGGGATCACGCTCGGCGGGAAGGTGCCGCCCGCCGCGCCGCGGGGCGCGCCGGGCAACGGCGGCGGCGAAGGACCGCGCCGGACGCTGTTCCAGGCGTACGGCCCGATGGTCGCGTTGGAGCGCGGCCAGTGGGCGGTCGGGCACACCGGCGGGTCCCGGGGCATCGCGACCAGCGTGGAGCTCTTCCCCGACACCGGCTGGGTCGCGGTGGTCCTCGCCAACTACGACACCCCGCAGGGCGTCCTGCCGGCCGTCCCCGACCGGGCCCGCGAGCTGATCCTCGCCGCGGGCGCCTGAGCCGGACGCCCGAGCCGGGCGCCCGAGCCGGCCGGTGGGACCGGCCGGTGGGACGGCTACGGCGTCGTGCCCGGCGCCCGCTGGCGGCGGGGGCCGGGCGCCGGCCGGTGGCGGCCGAGGAGTTCGGCCAGGCCACGGCGGGTGGCGGCCACCACCACCCGGTCCTGGGGGCGCAGCACATAGCCGGGGTGCAGCTCCCACAGCAGCCTGGCCGGCCCGCCACGATCCTCGTCGGGCGAACGGCCCGTCAGGTCGGCCTGCCGGTCGGCCGGGGCCGTGGTGTCCAGCGCGATCACCCGCCAGGCGCCTGGCCGGTTGGCCTCGGCCAGGGTGCGGCCCTCGAACTCCGCGTGCCCCTCGACCTCGATGGCGGCGAAGAGCAGCACCCGCCGCTCGACCGGCATCGCGCCGAGGATCTGGCGGCCCATCATGGCGCCGGCGAAGGCGGGCGCGGCGAGCGAGGAGACGCTGCGGCTACGGGTGAGGGCGTTCGGGTGCGCGGTGCGCAGGGTGCGGTAGACGGCGGTGGCGAAGTCGTCGTCGTAGAGCCGCAGCGCCACCCGCAGCTCGGGGCGGATGGTGCGGGCGTAGAGCGCCGCCTCCAGGTTGGTGGTGTCGGAGCTGGTGAGCGCCAGCAGGGCGCCGGCCCGGTCGACCTTGGCGGCCTCCAGCACGCCCTCCTGGGTGACGTCGCCGAGCACCACCGGGACCCGCAGCCGCCGGGCCAGCGCCACGCCGCGCGCCTCCGGGTCCTCCTCCACGCAGACCACCGGGATGCCGAGCTCCCTCAGCCGGCCGAGGACCCGGGTGCCGATCTTGCCGAGGCCGAGCAGCACCACGTGCCCGGAGAGGCCGCGCGGCGGGCGGCGCAGCGCGCCGCTGCCCCGGAAGGCGCCGAGCGCCTCGAGGGCGCCGGCCACCAGGATGGGCAGCAGGGCCAACCCGACGAGCCCGGAGAGCAGTTGCAGGACCTGCCGCGACACCGGCTGCCCGATGGCCGGTTCGTTGATGGAGAACAGGTCGAGGACGATCAGATAGGTGGCGTGCAGCGGTTCGTCGCCCGTGGTGAACAGGGCGGTGACGGCCAGCCCGAAGACGGCGATGCAGACGCCGAGGAGCGCCCAGCGCAGCCGGCGGGAGAAGATCTCGGCCAGCCGGGCGGCCGGCGCCACGGTCCTGGTGGGCCGCGCCCCGGAGTGGGCCACGGTCTCCAGCACCATGGTGCCGCGCCCGGTGGCCGCGGCGACCGTCTCCTCGTCGGGCAGCAGCTGCGGGGCCCGGGCGCCGCTGTTGTCGGAACCCTCGTCGCCCGCCGGGTCGTTGGTGGTGGAGGAGAGCAGCGCCAGGGTGCAGAGCCCCGGGTGGGCGATCTCGCCCGGGCCCGGCGGGGTGCGCTCCACGGCCCTCAGCAGCAGCCCGTCCGTCTCGACGATCTTGCTGGTGCCGGCGATGGCGGTGGCGGCGAGCGCCGGGGCCGCGGTGTCGGCGTCGGAGAGCACGGTGGTCGCGGCGTCGACGTCGGCGCGGTCGCCCTCCGGCATGGTCACGGCGGCGGCCTGGTCGAGGAGGCGCGCGAGGTGGTCGCCCAGCTTGCGGTTGTAGAGCCGGATCACCAGCCGGAGCCGGGGGTTGAGGCGGCGGGCGGCGAGCGCGACCCGGATGTTGGCCTCGTCGTCCTCGTAGACCAGGGCAAGCGCGGTGGCCTGCTCGGCGCCGGCCCGGCGCAGCACCTCCTCGGTGGCCTCCGGGGCGGTCAACTCCTCGATGGGCAGCCGGAGCTCGCCGCTGGTGTCGTCGAGGCGGCGGGCGAAGACGCCGCTGTCCTCGGGGTCGGCGGGCGGCGCCGGGCGGGTGACGGCTGCGGTCACCCGGCGGAGCAGGGCGGCCGCCCTGGCCCGGCCGGGCGAGACGGAAGGCGCGCCGTCCGCGCCGGGGGCCGGCGGCACGACCAGGGTGACCCGCTCCCGGTAGACGTCGTGCAACTCGGCGGCCAGCCGGGCGGCCAGCGCGTCGTCGCCGCAGACGATCATGTGCCCTGGCGCGCCGTCGCGCCGGTTCTGCTGGGGAAGTGACGTCACGGGTCCCAGTCTCCCCCGACGCCCCGTCGGATTCCCAACTTCCTTGCGGCGGCGTGTTCTTGGCCGGGTGTCGGCCGGGCCCCGATCCGGCGCGGCGCGCCGTCGGGCCGTGCAAAGGCTGCCGTTCCCCGGCCCGGGTCCGTACGCTGACCGACACGGAGAGCCGTGGACCGAACCAGGGAGGACAGCCCGGTGAGGATGCTGATCAACGAGCCCGAGCGGGTCGTCGGGGACGCGCTGCGCGGGATGGCGGCCGCGCATCCCGAGCTGGCGGTCGACGAGGAGAACCGGCTGATCGTGCGGCGGGACGCGCCGGTGGCGGGCAAGGTCGGCCTGGTGTCGGGCGGCGGCTCGGGGCACGAGCCGCTGCATGGCGGCTTCGTGGGCCCCGGCATGCTGGACGCCGCCTGTCCAGGCGAGGTGTTCACCTCGCCGGTGCCCGACCAGATGACCAGGGCGGCCGCGGCGGTCGACGGCGGGGCGGGCGTGCTGTTCGTCGTCAAGAACTACACGGGCGACGTCCTCAACTTCGACATGGCGGCCGAGCTCGCCGAGGACGACGGCGTCGAGGTCGCCAGGGTGCTGGTGCAGGACGACGTGGCGGTCACCGACAGCCTGTACACGGCGGGCCGGCGCGGCACCGGCGGGACGCTGTTCGTCGAGAAGCTGGCCGGGGCGGCCGCCGAGGCCGGCGCCCCGCTGGCCAGGGTGGAGGCCGTCGCCCGGCAGGCGTCCGAGGCGTCCCGCAGCTTCGGGGTGGCGCTCGGCGCGCCCACCACCCCGGCCAAGGGCAGCCCGACCTTCGACCTGCCGGCCAGCGAGCTCGAGCTGGGCATCGGCATCCACGGCGAGCCCGGGCGCGAGCGGCGGCCCGTGATGACGTCGGCGGAGATCGCCGACGTCACGGTGGACGCGCTGCTCACCGACCGGATGCCCACAGGCCCGGTGCTGCTGCTGGTCAACGGCATGGGGGCGACGCCGCTGCTGGAGCTGTACGGGTTCAACGCCGAGGTGCGGCGGGCGCTCGCCGAGCGCCGGGTCGAGGTGGCGCGTACCCTCGTCGGCAACTATGTGACCTCGCTCGACATGGCGGGCTGTTCGGTGACGCTGTGCCAGGTGGACGAGGAGCTGTTGCGGCTGTGGGACGCGCCGGTGAGTACGCCGGGGCTGCGCTGGGGCCGTTGAGCCCGGCACGTCGTTCGAGGGAGCGGTGGGAGGAGCACGAGTGGCGCAGCGGGACGCGGAGTTCATCCGGCGTTGGCTCGAGGCGGCGGCGGAGGCCGTCGCGCGGGACGCCGGCCGGTTGACCGAGCTCGACTCGGCCATCGGCGACGCCGATCACGGCAGCAACATGCGGCGCGGCTTCGTGGCGGTCGTCGCCACGCTCGCCGAGGAGCCACCCGCCGATCCGGGCGGCACCCTGCGGGTGGCGGGCCGCACCCTGATCTCGAAGGTGGGCGGCGCGGCCGGCCCGCTCTACGGCACGCTGCTGCGGAGCGCGGGCAAGGCGCTCGGGGACGACCAGGTGGTCGACGACGAGCGGCTGGCCGAGGCGCTGCGCGCCGGCGTGGACGGGGTGGTGAGCCTGGGCGGCGCGGCGGTCGGCGACAAGACGATGGTGGACGCGCTGCTGCCGGCGGTCACCGCGCTGCCCGACTACCCGGCGGCCAGGCAGGCGGCCGAGGAGGGCGCGGCGGCCACCGTGCCGCTGCGGGCCCGCAAGGGCCGCGCGAGCTATCTGGGCGCGCGCAGCATGGGGCATCTGGACCCGGGCGCCGCGTCCTCGGCGCTGCTGATCGGGGCGCTCGCCGACGCGGCGGCGGCCGGCGCGGAGGCGGGCGATGGCTGAGCGGGTGGTGGCTGAGCGGGCGGTGGTGGGGATCGTGCTGGTGTCGCACAGCGCGGAGGTCGCCGAGGCGGTGGCGCGGCTGGCGGCCGGTCTGGCCGGCGGCGGCGAGCTGGCGCCGACGGCGGCGGCCGGCGGCCAGCGCGTCGGCGGCTTCGGAACGAGCTCCGAGCTGATCGCCGAGGCCGCGCGCCGGGTGGACCGGGGCGCCGGGGTGGCGGTCCTCGCGGACCTGGGCAGCGCGGTGCTGACCGTCCAGGCGATGCTGGCGGAGGGCGAGGAACTGCCGCGCGACACCCGGCTGGTGGACGCGCCGTTCGTGGAGGGCGCGGTGGCCGCGCTCGTGACCGCCTCGGCCGGCGGCGACCTGGCCGCGGTGGCGGCCGCCGCCGGCGAGGCGTACACCTTCCGGAAGACCTGAGCCGCCGCGGGCGGAGGCCGCACCGTCAGTCGTCAGCCGCCGTCAGTCGTCGGCGGCCGGCGCGGCGGCCGGCTCGAACCAGGTGGGCCCGTCCGACAGGGCCAGCTTGATCCGGGTCAGCTCGTGCTCGCGCAGCGGCGGCAGGGCGTCCAGGCCGAACCAGCCGACCTCGAGGGACTCGTCGTCGTTGACCCGGGCCTCGCCGCCCAGCGCGCGGCAGCGCAGCGTGATGTCGAGGTACTGGCAGCGGTCCCCGTTGGGGTACCGCACGGGGTCGCCGGTGTGCACCAGCAGGACCCGCTCGGCCACGCAGCGCACGGCGGTCTCCTCGTACACCTCGCGGACCGCCGTCTCGGCCGGCTGCTCGCCCAGCTCGGGGATGCCGGCGATCAGCGCCCACTGGCCGTTGTCGGCGCGCCGGCCGAGCAGCACCTGCCCGTCGTCGTCCAGCACGACGGCGGTGACGCCGGGGAGGAAGAGCAGCCGGTTGCCGATGTCGACGCGGAGCTCGCGGATGAAGTCGGGGGTCGTCATGGCACGAGCCTAGGCCTGGGGCGCGGCGCGGTGGCCATGGTCGCGATCAGGCGCCCCTCGGGGTAGGCGAGTGTCACCCCGGGAAGCGTGGCGGGGCGGGTGCTGGCGAAGACCTCGAGCGTGCCGCCCGGCTCGGCGCCCGGCGCCGGGGTGAGCCCGGCGCGGCGCAGCGCCTGGGCGGCGACGGCGTCCGCCGAGCCGATCAGGGCGACCTCGGCGCCGGTGACGGCGGTGACGTGCCGGCGGATCCGGTCGGCGACCAACTCGTAGTGGGTGCAGCCGAGGACCACGGTGCGGGTCTCCGGCGGGGTGAGCGCCGCAGCGGCCTTGACGGCGGCCTCGACGGCCTCGTCGTCGGCGCGCTCGACGGCGTCGGCCAGGCCGTGGCACGGCACCCCGACGGCCGGGACGCCGGCGGCGTAGCGGCGCAGCAGGTCGTGCTGGTACTCGCTCTCGGTGGCGGCCTGGGTGGCCCAGACCGCGAGCGGCCGGCCGGAGGCGGCGGCCGGCTTGATCGCCGGCACGGTGCCGACCACGGGCACCGCGGGTTCGAGCTCGGCGCGCAGCTCCGGCAGCGCGCTGACCGTCGCCGTGTTGCAGGCGACGATCAGCGCGTCGGGCGGGGTGACGACGGCGGCCCGGGCGAGGGCCAGCGTCCTGGCGGTGATGTCCGCCGGGGTGCGCGGGCCCCAGGGCATGCCGTCGGGGTCGTTCGAGATCACCAGCGAGGCGTCGGGCCGCAGCCGCCGGACGGCGGCCGCGGCGGCCAACAGGCCGATGCCCGAGTCGACCAGTGCGATGCGCACCGACGTCACTTGCGCCCCGGGGTCCACTGCATGCCGAAGCCGTACGCGTGGTCGACGGTGCGCTGCGGGCTGACGCCGCGGTCCGGCACCAGGTAGCGGGCCTCGCGGCGGACGACGAGTTCGCCGCCCTGGTTGGTGAGTTCGGCGAGCACGCAGACCGGGGAGGCGACGGTGCACTCGTCGAGCGTGAAGTCGACCGGCGCGCCGCGCTCGGGGGTGAGGGTGACGGTGGCGGCGATGCCCTGGAAGCTGGCCGCGCCGGAGTAGACCGTCACGAAGATCACCACGCGGCGCAGGTCCTGCGCGTGGTCCAGGTTGATCGTCAGGTTCTCGCCGCTGGCGACGGCGCCGGTGCGGTCGTCGCCGTCCAGGTGGATGTAGGGCGGCTGGTGGAGCGAGCCGAACGCGTTGCCCAGGGCCTGGACGACGCCCTTGCGGCCGTCGCTGAGCTCGAAGAGGGCGCCCAGGTCGAGGTCGAGGCCGCCGCCCATGGCCTTGGTCAGCCGCTCCCGCCAACCGCCGCCGCCACCACTCTGCTGCTGGCCGCCGCGCTGCTGCCAGTTGAGGTTGATCAGCATCTGGCCCGAGGTGGCACCCTGCTTGGCTAGCGAGATCGTCGGCGAGGCCTTGGTGAGGGTGATCTTGCTGAGGTTGACTCCTGCGCCGCCGGCCGGCGCGGGCGCGGCGGGCGCGGCGGGCGGCGCGGCCGGGGTGGCCTGCTGCGGCGGGAAGGACGCGGTGGCGGCGGGCGCGCCGTAGGGCGAGGGCGGCATGCCGGCGGGCGCGGGAAGTCGGAGGCCAAGCGGTCTTAGGAAGACAAATATGTCTGGCAACTCCTTGGCTCACAG